>JBFWIO010000086.1:0-9730 GCA_050255955.1 Victivallaceae bacterium | reverse complement strand
CTCCCTAATTTTTTGGTTCGAAAAAGTACCTACAGGGGGTGGGTACATCGCGAAAATGGTCGCCACATGCAAAAAACAAGGCGTTTTTCCCCGCTTTTTGCTCGAAACTATCACTTTTGAGCATAAATATAACAAATATTTGATCATTTTATGCAAAATTCCATTCCATTTCATTCCTGATTCTTCCCTTTTTGGGAAAAAATCTTGGCAAGTTTTTGGAGGTTTCCGCGCGACTGGTTTCGCCATGCTCTGGCATAGGCGGCGATGGTATCGGGGGACAGCGCGCGACTGCGTTTGTGGTTGAGCGCCGGTCCGATCCGGCTGGCGAGCTGGTTGGCAGTGTCGAATGGGTGAAGCGTACTGGCCGCCATAAACAACATCGCTTCGCGGTCTTCGATGGCAATGACCAGCACGAATTCGAGCAGCGCTTTGATGCGCGGGCAAATCGGCTGCTCTTCGGTGCTGACGGCGCTTGAGGTGTGCCGCAGATGTCGGACCGCATACGGCGTCTCTCCGCGCTCCAGCGCTTCGAAAAATTCCTCGTCTGCGTGGCAGTTCTGACAATCCATTTTAGGCATGTATGCAATCTCCTTTGTTATTTATTCTGAATGGTTTTCGGCTTGAATGCGTCGATCACGGAATCGGCCAGTATGCGCGCGCCGGTATTGTCCCGGATGCACCAGAAGTGCCCGCGTTCGATCTCGGCCTTGACGGCGTTATAGCTCAAGTTGCAGTCGCGCATGACCTCGTTGATGGTCATCACCATGCCGCGCGTCAAGGGCTGCCGCGGACCGGGGGCGGCAGTCTTGGCCATTGATCGCCGCGCTTTGTCGAAATCGCCAATATTTTCCGGCTTCTCGTCGTTTCTGATTTTCCTCATCGCTCCTCCGTGGTTCTTTGTTGGTCGTTATTTTGAGTGTTTGGCTAACGTACTTCTATTTTGTCGCGCATTATTCGAGCGCGCTGATTGTGATTTCCGGATTGGCGTTGGTGGCGGTGAGATAGGCCCAAGTGGTTTCGAGCGCCTTGTGGTCGAGGAGGCGTTGGATGACGCGGGCCGCGTCCATCGGGGCCATGCCTCGCTCGGCTTGCAGCGCCCTGAATTGCTGGAGCGAATAGCTCCGGCGAAAAGAGTGGGTCCCGACGTTGTCGATGCCAGGGAAAAGCCGCTTGAATTCCCGCCAGGCGGTCCCGCGGTGGATGGTGCGGTTGTCGCCGAGAAGCGAGAAAACAAAATCATCATCACGCATCCGGCCGTACTGAAACCGCTGGTACTCGAGCCATCGCTCAATGTATGGACGCAGCCGATCCGGGATGGTGCGCTCGATTCGCTCCTCTTCGAGCTTTGGCGTCTTGGCGTGAATGGCTACGGCTCCGGCCGGAACGTCCGCCATCCCCGGCATCCGTCGAATTTCCTCGATGATTTTCGCTGTCAGCTTGGGCGAGAGCTCAATCGGCTGTGATTTGTATTTGCGGGCCTTGAGTTTGACGCGCCGGACCTTGTCGCGGAGCGTACCGTCGACGCGCAGGAAGTCTCCGCGCCGGAGCGACGTCGCCTCGGTGATCCGCGCACCGAGGGCGAAGAGCGTAGCGATCAGCGCCGCCCAGCAGAGCGAACGCCCGCCGTGCTCGGTGAGTTCGTCCATCACGCTGTAAATCCGGTCTTTTGCAATTTCTTCGGCTCTCATCGTTCAAAATTCCTCTGCAAATGCCACGCCATGACCTGCGCCCCGCTGGCGGCCGGCATATCCCACTCGGTCGGGAAATCGCGGAATCCGCGCGGCACGGTGATCGGGAGCGAATGTTCGGCAACCCGCCGGCGGCGTTCGTCTGACCAATAGTTTTCGGAGCAGTCCGGGCAACGCGCCGTCTCGAACCCGGTGCAATCGTCCATCGAGAAAATCCTGAAATCCTCCGGCCAGAACACCCGCTTTTCCCAATCGCTCCGGCGCGGGGCGAGCACGTAGACCAGCCCGGCGCCGAAACACGTGCCGCAAACCGTCCCGCCGCCGTGCGCGACGGATTTCTCCTTTGCCTTGTCCTCTTTGATGATCGCCCAGTAAACGAACTTGAGAGCGCCGAGTTTCGGCTTTCCGGCGTAACGCGGATTTTCATTGTGGGAGGCGTGTTTCGCGGCCAGGCGCGTCACCGCCTTTCGTACTGCGCCGAGATCGGTTTCGCGGTGGCAAATGAATTTGAACCACTCCGCCTCGCCGTCTTCCTCTTTGTTGAGCGGCTTGAAATAGGCATTCCAAACCGCCCTGAAATCATCCCATCGTTGATTGATCGCGTCAGCCACGGAACGCCTCCTCTTCTTCCTGCACCAGTTCGATATTTATTCCGACTCCGCCGTCCGGCATTTTGTTTCCTGTTTCCTTGCTCTGTTCCCCTGTTGCAAACCGCGCCTTGACGTCGGCATCACCGCGCACGTCGCGGATATTGGCAAATCGCCCGGCTGCGGCCTTTTCCAGCGTCACCAGTCGATATTCCGCCGGGAACCGGATCAGCGCCAGCAATTGCAGTTCGGAACTGATTGCGGGCATCGGGCGACCGCCGCCGTGAATCTCCTGCCAGACGGTCATCCAGTTGTTCCACATCGAGAGCTCCGCCGGCGTCAAAACCATTTCCGGAGACTTTGGCGCAATATCTTCCGTTCCCCCTGCTTCTTCGCTGTCGCCCTCATGCGCGCCCGCACCCGGGAGAGAGTTTTCTTCTTTAAATTCTTTAAATTCTTCTCTTGTGTCCGTTTGTTGTACTGTTTGATGACTGTTTGTTGTTCCGTTTGTTGTTCCGTTTGTTGTATCGCCCTGATAGTATTCGTAATTGCAAATCTTTGTGATAGTATGGTTTGCAATCGTTTTTTGCTGTATCATTTTCAACCTGTTAAGATAGGTTAAAAAACGAATGACTTTGCCGCGACTCCATCCCCATTTTTCCGCGAGCGCAACCACCGAATACCCGCACTCGCCGCGTTCGATCCGGATGATCACGCCATTTTTGGCGGTAATGAACCGCGCGGCGTAATTGGCGATCATGATCAAATCGACCCACGCCTGGCCCTTTGAAAACGGTTTGACCGTCCAAATCTCCGAATTTTGCAAAGCCCGGTCGAGTTTGACAAACCCAGGCGAATTTACCCCATTTGCCGCCATTGTTACCTCTTTTTCTGTCCCATATACTCCGCCATCGGATCGCAAGGCGCGTTGACGATCCGGCAGTGATGCTTGGCGCATTTATGCTTCTTGCGGTGCTTGCAGAACGCCTTGCAATAGCTTTCGCGGTAGGCGTTGGTTCTCGTGTTGTTTCCGTCCATAAAATCGGCGGGAGTAAAATTTTCGGAGTTCATTTCTCAACCTTTCTTTTTTTTCAACTCATCAAATAGCTTATTTGCGGCAATCTTTGATTCCTCCAGCATGCAAACAGCCATATTGTGATCTCGGAAGCATGGTTCATTCTCGGCATACCAATTATCAAAACGGATAAGCCTTTCCATGTCGCTCATGGCACAAGAAGCCTCGCTCACTTCTTCCTCTGAGATTACGCCAGCCAAAACCGCTTCGATGAAAGTCATCCCATCCTCCCCTTGATAATCGCGGTGATCGCGTCGATGTCGGATTCGGAGAGCTTATCAACACCTTTCAGAAATAACCGTCTCAATTCGTGACGTTTTTCCGCGGTTCGAAACTCGGCGACATTTTCCGGCGTAGCCTGTTCAATGCTTCCGTAGCGACCAAGAAGTTTCCCATCGCTTTTTCTGAATTCATAGTGCGACGCTCTCCAGCGTTGCGGCGTCTCTCCGGAAATACGACAAAGCAAATCCGATCCATATCCAAATTCTTTTCGTACCACCACCAAATCCCCCACCTTGAGATTTTTCAGCCAGTCCATAGTTACCCCTCCATCGCTTCGAGCATCCGCAGACACATGGCGGCAGTCTGGATCAGCTTGGTTTTTACTTCGTCGTCGGTGCCATCTCCGACCTTTAGGTCATGTGCAGACTTGATAACCTCGACCGCCGCTTTCGTTACTTTTATAGCTCGCATTACTGCGTTTCTCGGATATTCCGGGTGGATCTTCTTCGCGCGCTCCAGTTCGTCAAGAATTGCCTTGACCGCCGGTCGGAACGGGCACAGCTCCTCCGGCGAGTAATGCCTCCGACAAGCCGCCCCGACCTCCGCATCTTGCACCATGTGATCATCGTATTCCATCTGCCCACAAATCCCGCACTTGCTCTTTTCGTCCATGATAATTCCCCTTTTTATTTATCCTTTTCCCGCTGCCAAACACTCCCATCCGGATCAGTCCCGGTCATGACGTCCAGCTCCTCGCCATAGTCGCACCCGGCCTCCGAACATATCGCCCGATCCCAGTCCCAGCCATCGCCCCACATGCGGAAAAGTTTCGAGCCGCACTTCGGGCAGTTGCCGAGCGGGGGTATGTCGGCCTCGGTCATGCTTCACCACGCGCTTTCTTGAGCGCCGCAAGCCATTTTTGAACGCAGCAAAGGCTGGGGCCGTTCATGCACTCGCCGTTATTGTAAGCGTGGCATCCTATTTTGATGCAGCTGTTGTGAATCGCCTCGGACAACGCCTCGTACATCTCCGGCGCGGCGGCCATCAGTCTCGCATTTGCCTCTTGTTCTTCTGTTAAATAGCGGTAATTACTATTTGGCATACCGCGACCCTCTTGGTACACAATAGAATCATTAGATGCACCACTCAAGCACCGAAGACTGTCGCCTTCCGGACGTATGACAAACACCCCCAATCGGCAATCTGCCTCCCACGGCCCCGGCGTAAACTTGGTTTCGCTCATTTCTCACCTCTTGCTTTCTTGATCACTTTGAGCGCATTCAAATACTTCTGCTCATTAGCAACGGGAGGAACTAAACCAGCAACGGCTTGCCACATTTCGCACATTTGAGCCAGCGCCTCCACCATCTCCCCCGCCGCGAGTTCTGCCGGCGTCCGCTGCTGGCTGGCGGGGTCGATGAAGAAAAGCTTGGCATCGGCGCATTCTTTGACAAATTCTTTCCGAGCCTCCTCTTTCCCTCTCTTAATCGTGTATACCCCACGATAATCCTCATCGTCCGCTGCGCCGTAGTGGTGCGGATCGTCTTCTTGTTTTGGAGCATGATATTCGGTACATCCAAACCAAAGATCAACTCCATCGAGTTTATACCCCACCGGCAGCCGCGCCCCCTGTTCCATCAGGTCGGCGAGGCGCTCGTAATTTTTCGATTTGATCAGTTCGCTCATGATTTCCCCTTTAGCGCATCTTGCGCTTTATTGATGACTTCTTTGTAGTAGTTGCCATGAAGTTTCAAATAGCTGATCATTTCGTGAGCAACCGCCTTGAACTTGTCCCTCTCGGCCTCCAGCTCGGCAATGCGGGCATCCAGCTTGTCTTCGATGGGGCGGCGGTTCCATAACATTTTAGCGGTATAATCCTCCATTGAGCCAACATAATTGGTGCTCGAATCGCAACATTGGCATCGAACTCTCGAATCACCATAAGCTCCGATCTCGATAATTGGATCAAGCTCATATTCTTCTGTTATGCCGCAAAACGGACACGCTTTCAACTCGCTCATAACTGCTCCTTGTCTTACAAATTTAAACTTAGCCGATGTATTTTATAATCCTTGAATTGCTCAATCATGGCCGCATCAGCTCCGCAAATGCGCTTCACTTGCTCGATCATGATTTCGGCGTCGGCAATTTCCTCGGTCAATTTCTTAAGCCGAAGATCGCCGTTCGCCGCCTTTGCGATTTCGACCGAAAGCTCGGACAATTCTTCAAGCGCCTTGATTAGCTGCTGTTTTTCGCCTCGCCGAAAAATTGCAAGCTCAAGGGTATCTGATTTTTCTTTTTCCGTCACACTTCACCCCCTTTCACCCGCATCAGCAGCCGGAGCGCGGCGGTGGCGTTTAACGGGTAATGATAAAGCTCGGCATTTACAAGAAAGCCGTCTTCTTGAAATCCAAAGTCGGACGCTTCGCGGATAATATCCAGCAGCTCCGCCAGCGTCGGGGCGGGCGCAATCTTATGCCACGCCGCCTCTTGCTCCGGGTTGATCACCTGCGGCTCTCCGTGCTATCCGCTGCCGTCATACGGATAGCCCCAAATAAGCGCAGTATCCCCGATCACCTCCGCCGCCTGCTTGCACAGCTCCAGCGGAGGCACCAAATCCTTAAGTTTCTTCATAATTACTCCATTCCCCGCATAAACGCGGCAACAAATTCCGCCGCCACTTGCGGCACAATTGCATTACCATACCCTTTCAAGAGCATCGCTCGCCCCTCTTTTTGCGTGGTGAGCGGGAATCCGCCAACTTCCGAAATGCCCGCAACCCCGCCTCCGTCCAGCTCGCCGGGAACCCCATCAGCCACGCCGAGAAGTATGGATTCAGCCGGTATCCGTCTAACTTTCCCGTCGCGGCAGTAGACGAATCGGTAACTTGACCAGGGAGAAATACTTACCATACTTGACGCCCCAATAGCGCATTGATCGGCACATTCGCAACCTCGGTTCCGTCTTTCCAGTCGCGTACCGTCGGCGTCGCCCACGCCGCCAGCGACACAACTCCCCGCAGATAGCCCCGATTGATGTCGTGATCCTTGACGGTGTTCTCGTTGTTCCGGTCGAATGCGTTTATCGTCGGCCACGCCGCCACCGTCGCCCAATCCCGGAGCTTGTACTTCCCATCCGCTCCCGGTATGATCTCCATCGTTCCGCCATCCGCATCCCCCGCCATCGGAGTTTTTGGCCACGCCGCAATGATTGCTACTTCTCGCAAATTTCCACTTACCGTCTGACCCGGTCTGCTCGGATGATTCAGTCGCTTCTCGTAATCCATCGGCGGCAGTGTGTCCATGCACTGACATGTCGGCCACGGAAACACCACCCCAGTACAGCCGGTATCTCCGGTGCGGCGCTCCGACGCTGTGTGCGCCCAATACGTGCGCCCCAACGGCGTAGCCTTGAGCTTCCAAGTCTGCGTATACTCGATCGAGCCAACCGTGGCGAATCGCGTTTTCAACCTGTTCGCCAAAGACGCATTCAGGGCGGCACTCGCGGATGAGATTTGCGAAGACGGGCCACAAGTCGCGCTCGTCGGAGAATCCGAGTTGCTTGCCGGCGGTGCTGAAAGCCTGGCAGGGGCAAGACCCCGTCCAGACTGGCCGCTCGTCCGGCCATCCGGCAAGTCGCAGGGCGAGTGACCATCCGCCGACCCCGGCAAAAAAGTGACACTGGGTATATCCGCGAAGCTCATCTGCTCCCACGTCTGCGATGCTTCTTTCATCCACCTCTCCTTTCGGTATCAGCCCCTCGGCGATCAGTTCCCGCAGCCATTCGGCGGCGTTGTGATCAAATTCGTTATAGTAGTTCATTTCTCCTCCCCAACCCCGCTACAGTCATAAACTGCGACGATCACGACCGCCGCGATCACGTAGACCACCCACAGCGCGGCGTCGATAAGCCAGTTGATCGGTTTCATTCCTCACCCCATTCCTCATAATGTTCCGAACACCCATAACACACCGCAAACAGTCCGTAGACTGCCGCAAAGCCGACGCAGATAAGTGCGGCGGCGATGATTGAGAGCAGTCTCATTGCGTTTCTTTCCCCACTTCCAGCATATCAAACAGCGTCGGAGCTTCGCGCTCGGCTTCGACCTTTTCGAGATGCTTGACGCCATCATACCAGTAATCCCGGTTGAGTTCGCACCCGATCCCGAACCGGCCCATCTTGACCGCGCAAACCGGAACCGTCATGATCCCGCCGAACGGGTCATAAACCACCTCGCCGGGGTTGCTCCATCGCTCGATCACCCGATTGACGATGTCGAGCTGTAGCGGGCAAATGTGCTTCTCCAGATTCTTTCGCGCCTGTTCGCCGTTGAGCGTCCGCATCCTGACCACATCATCCCAAACCCACGGCGACCGCGCCGGCACCCGGAACGCCTCGAATTCACGCGGCAACCGGCCCCTCTCGTCCATCGCCTCGGCAACGGCGACATGTGCCTGATAGTCATAGACGGTCACGGCGGAGCGGTCATAAAAAACCTCGTTCGCCTGGATAAGCTCGAACGTCTGCAACTCCTCATCGGTCAAGAGCCGGTTTCCGCTGGAATTCCACTTCGCGCGGGCGTCGATTTGCCACTGCGACAGCGGGTAATCGGCCTTGGCGTGTTTCACCGGAATGTCGGCGTAGGCTTTCGTCCGGTCGGTCGGGAGCTTGCGGAAGAGCAGAAGATATTCCGGGCACCCGACGCCCATTTTCGAGCCGTCCTTGCAGCACTCCGTCCAGCCGAGGCGGTAGGTCTGATTATTCTCCCGGACTACGTCGGTTTCAATGGTGATCCGGCCGAAGAACTGAAAACCGTGCTTGCGAAAATGCGCGACGGTCTCGTCGCTGAACGGATCAACAGTCGGCATCCCGGTACCGGTCACGCAACCGAAGAGAATTCGGTCTTTCACGTGCACGGCGGCCACCCTGCCGGGCTTGAGCACCCGAAGCAAATTCGGCGTCAGATAATCCATCTGCTCGAAAAACCGATCATTGTCGATATTGTGCCCGAAGTCGTTGTAGCTCGGGCTGTACTCATAGTGGTTGCTGAACGGGATCGAGGTATGAATCAGATCAACCGAATCATCCGGCATCGAGGAGGTTTCCTCAACGCAATCATTATGAATGGCAAGATAGTGAATCCCGCGAGTTTCTTTTCGATTGCATCCGATCGAGCGCCGCATCCCGGCCCGGATCGAATCCGCCGACAATCCGTATTTGCGGACGATTTCAGACATCACCCGGCCAAGTTCGTCATGCTGTTTCCATTTTCGGAGAAGCGTCGACTTGATTTCATCCTCGCTGTCGGCGTAGATGATATGGATCGTCACCTCGCGAGTTTGGAGAAACCGGTGAATGCGGTGGATAGCCTGAATGAAATCATTGAACTGATAGTTGATCCCGACGAAAATCGCGTCAGAACAGAACCGTTGGAAATTGCAACCGGATCCGGAAAGTTCCGGCTTCGTCGCCAACAGCCGGATTTCTCCGTCGCTGAATGCGATCACGTTCCGCTCGCGCTCCTCGATGTCCTGTTCGCCGTAGACGGCAACCGCCTCAGGCAACGCGGCGCAAATCGAGGTGCGTTCATCTTCGAGGTGGTGCCAGAGCAGGAAATGACGGTCCGGGGCGGCGTCGACGATCTCGCGCATTTTCTCCATCCGGAGGGCGATCGTATCGCGCTTTTCCCGCGCCGCGTCCGGGAGGGATTTCGCCGCGTCGTGAAAAAATTCCTGCTGACCGTTGCGGCGGTCGACTTTGACTTTTTTCAGGTGATCGATTTCGACCCGGTGCCATTCTACGCGAAGCGGAGGCAGGTCGTATCCATCATCCGGATAACCGAGATCGGACGGCCGGTTGATGAACACCGCCCAGCTGGATACCCAAAGCCAGAACTCGCGCTCTTTGTGCGGGTAAAGGGTAAGTTCTCCCGCCTTTTCCGGGTTTCGCTGGAAAAACCGCGTCAGGGCCTCGCCGGTATCCATCACTCCCAAGAACCCGGCATAGTGGATCAGCTCTTTGATCTCGTTTGGCGACGGCGTGGCCGTGGCGACGAACTTGTACTTGACGTCGACGCAGAGCGGCAAAATCTCTTGAATGGTTTTCGTGCCGAAGCCGCGCAAAATCGAAGCTTCATCGAGTGAAACCGAGATAAACTG
>JBFWIO010000085.1:0-9740 GCA_050255955.1 Victivallaceae bacterium | reverse complement strand
CTAGGCGGTGGCTGGTGGGGCGCCGGGCGTAATCATGCCGCCGCGGCAAGCGAAGTCAGCGCCGCGCGGGAGCGGCCGGCGGCGCGGCCGGAGCCGGTTGGTCGAGCGTGTTCCTCCGGATGGCGGTCGATTTGCAGAAGGGGCAACGGCGGAGTTTCTTCTCGAACTCCACGCACTCCGCCTCGGTCATCGGGCGGTTCGGCCAGAGGCTTTTGCCGAAGACTTTGCCGCAGGAGGTGCAAACCATCGAGGGCGAGGTGTAGTCGCCGCATTTCCGGCAGCGGATGTTCCGGTAGTCCAGTGTCCGGTCCGGCATCGTATGGCCGGAGTAACAGGTGAACAGCTCAAGTTCACCCTGACGCTGGGTTTTGTCATCGCCGCCGCATGAGCGGAAAAAAACGGCCACGATCACCAGCAGCAACGCCAACGCGGCGAGAACTTTGGTCCGTCGTCCGAATTTACCCGGTCCGCGCGGCACAAATGCGGACGGAAGCGGCAAAAGCGGCGGTTGATTCCGGCGTTTTTTGTATATTTCGGTACTTTCGAGATTGTTAAGCGCTTTTGCCTCGCCGGCCGTTTCGGCGTCGGACGGCGTCGGACGCTCGCCCGGCTGCCGGGCGGCGGCGAAGAGCGGAAACAGCAGACGCAACTCCGGGAGACGCGGCCGTCGCGAAGGCGAATTCCCGGTCATCGCAGTGACCAGTGTTCGCAGCGCCGGATCGACTTCGTCCGGAAAATCAAGCACCTGACGCTCGCGTCGTCCGGCGATCTCCTTGGCGGAACGGCTCCAGGAGGGATTTCTCCCGGTGAGGCCGGTGTAGAGCACCATTCCCAGCGCGAAAATATCCGCCGCCCCGGTCACGTCGGCGGACGCCCGGAACATCTCCGGGGCGCAGAATCCCGCGTCCTGCCAAAAGGGAAAGCCGGTGTGATCGCGCGGCGAGTCGATTTCCGCCAAAATGCCGAAATCGCCGAGGAGGTAATTGCGGCCGTCGAAAAAAATGTTTTCCGGCTTGAGATCGAGATGGAGACAGCCCCGGCTTTTGAGACCGCTCAACGCTTCGACGAGATCGCCGCCGAGGCGGATCAGGTCGGTTTCGGCCGGTTTCTTCTTGCGCCAGTGGGAATAAAGATTGTCCATTTTGCCGCATTCGTTGACCACGAACGGCGTGTTGTCGTCGTGCATGCCGCAGTCAAGCACGTTGACCACTCCGGGAATGGTGAACTGCTTGCGCAATTCGGCATCCGCGAGGAATTCGGCGACGCAGTTCGGCTGGTCGAGGAGTTTGCGGCGCAGGAGTTTGATCGTTACCGGACGGCCGCGGACCGGGTCGCCGGCCAGAAAGCACGCGCTCCTGAGACTCACCCCCAGCACCTGAAGCAGCGGATAACGACCGCTGATTTTGGTTCCGAAGCGCACCATTTCCTGGGCTTCGAGTGCGCGCTGCGAGGCGGAGTATTCGTTGGCGACGGCATGCAGGAACTCTTTGCCGCTTCCGGGCGCGACCAGCACGCTGTCGGCTCCGGCGATCCGGGCATGAATGGCGAGTTCGGCCTGATCGGCGTCAAGCACCGCCAGCAGCCGTTTCTGCCCTTTCCAGGGATCGGCGGCAAAGGCGCGGGCGATAGCGGTCACTTCGCCGGACATCACCACCAGCACCGCGGGCTCGGTGTCGTTGAAGAGACCGGTGTAATTGCGGTTCGGCAATTCAAAAACATGAACCTTGGCGTCGAGTTTCTCCAAACTCGGAGGGACGCTGATGCGGCACTCGGAATCGCGCAGGACGATGATCATAAATGTCTATCTCGGAAATGGATTGGTCGAGTCGAGGATCAGTCTGCCATTGCTCCCGAGCACCCACAGATCGCACATATCCGGCTGTTCATAGACGTGAACATCGCGGAGCATCGCGATATTGACGTACCGGAAGTGGGCCGGACCGCAATAGTCGTAAACCACCGCCTCGGTGATTTTATCGGCCATCACCCGGGCGAACTTGGGATTGCTGGGGTCGATTTTGTAGGGATTGTTGTTGTTGCCGAGGCCGTTGTTGGCGTTGCCGTTCTTTTCGTCGTCGATGAATTTTGATCCCGGCCAGTAGAGGTAATCGGTTTTGCCGACCAGATCGGCGGCGGTTTTGACCGGGCCTCGGCTGTAGGGATTGCCCGGACAATGGAAAACCTTGAACGTCTTGAGATAGGTATAAAAGATGGTAAAGTCGTCGATAAAACGCGGCGCCATAAAGGGCTGGCTGCGGTAATCATTGGTGTACAACACCCCGGCGGTGGCGATGTTGCGGAGGTTGTTCATGCAAAAGACCTGCTTCGCCCGAATGCGGGAGCGACCCAAGGCCGGCAACAGCATCGAAGCAATAATCGCAATAATCACGATGACCACCAGCAGCTCCACCAAAGTGAAACCGCGGCGGCTGAAACGGCCGCATTCTTTCCTCACACTTTCCTCCCGGTTGACTTCCCCTCCGGCGAGGTCTCCTGATCAAGAATACATCTGCCGCAACGATTTTCAAGCTTTTGAATTGATTATTTTGAGTTTTTTTTACTTAAATAAGCTCTTTTTTGTCTAAAATAACAATAAAAATAAGCTATTTGCAAATAAAGCCGGTATGCGGGACCGGATCCGGATTTCCCGCTCCGTCGGCAGATGATCAAAGAAAACGCAGTTGACGCCGCCGTCCGGCACAGTGTCAGCCGGGCGGCGGCATCGAAGCAGAAAGACCACTATTTCGGCTCGATCCGGAAATTGTCGAGCTGGAAGAAATCACCCTTTTTGCCATTGCCGTCGGTGCGAAACCGGAAACGCTTGAGATACTTGAGTTGCGGCCAGGTTTTCTGAAGCACGCCGAGGTCAAGCCTCGCATGATGCCATTCGCCGTCGGCATCGAGGGTGAAGAGTTTGAGATCGCGTCCATTGGGGCGGTAGCCGGGGGAGCCGCCGAGGAAGAGGTTGATTTCGTTGAGGTCTTTGCGGCGGAAAGGCGACACCGCCATCCCCACCGGCACTCCCGCCGGAATCCGGTAGTCGAAGCTGACCACCGGGAACCGGGCGAGATCCCACTCCGGCGGCACGATGTAAGTCGAGAGCGTTGAATTGTCGGCGGTGGCGAAGATCCGGTAACATCCCTTTGAGCCCTTTGCTCCTCCCGAAAAATCAGCTTCGGCGCTTGAATTCTGCTGGCGCGAATAGTTCCATTGGAAAAACCATTTTTCCTGATTCTCCGGTTCAAAATCGGTTTCGACCAGCACTTCGTGGGCGGTCGTCATCGTCGGGATCCGCAGTCCGGCGGGCACCGGGCCGGGATTGTCCATGCCGCCGCTTTCGTAAGCACCGAGGTCGGGACCGCCGCCCGCATAGCGAAGTGTCACCGCATCGCCACCGGCAATGGTGACTTCGCGGTCGAGGATGAGGGTGTTTGCCTGCAGATCGCGTCCGGTTACGCGGGCAATCTGGCGGCCGGGACCGATCATCAGTTCGTCGCCGGTTTCGCCGGGAATGCCGAAGCCGTCATAGAAAAACGCGGCGTCGGTGACTTTGATTACTTTGCCGGTAACGGCTTCGGCGGCCCGGGCGAGGGGGATCCCGGCGTCGATCGCCCGGCTGCCGGGTTTGAGCCGGAAATCGTCGCACGCGGGATCGGCGAAACCGGGATCGAATGCGAGATTGTCGAAAATCTGCCCCGGATATTTCTTTTCGGCCTCGGCAGAAGTCAGGACGAGCCCTTCCGGATTGCCGAATTTGAAGACAAAATCACCGGCTGAACCGCTCAAAAGATTGCGGTAGATGAGGTTGCTCTTGTCAAACTCCCGGCTGCCGTCGACAAAGAAGGCGAGGCGGTCGCCGTCGAGGTTGCTCTCGGAAAAAATATTGTTGACAAACTTGTTGTCGACCAGTGTCGGATAGTTGATCTCCTTGCCCCAGTATTCATAAAGCTCAATCCCGGCGTCGTGATTGCGGTAAAAGGTGTTGAAATAAAAACGGTTGTTTTTGAGCACATGAATCATGTTGTTCTGGTAGGAGTCCTTGTAGGAATTGAACACCAACGGCGCGGCCCAGTTGCGGAAAATCACGTTGCGCCGGAAGATCGAATTCTGGAAAAATATCTTGGAGCGGCCGTCGGCCGAGCCGGAACCGTCGAGGCTGTTGGTGATGAAACACTTCTCCATCAGGATGAAAGGCGTCGAGAAGAATTCGAAGTTGCGCCCCCAGCGGCAGTCGAAAACCGAGTTGCGGACCACGTTGTACGGACAGTCCGGCGCGAACCCGAGCGGACGGTGCCCGAAACGGCTGATGTAGAAGCCGTCGTAGACGTTGTAAGAGGACTGGTAATTGTTCCACATATCGCAGTGGACGAAGCCATTGCGGGTGTTCAAGCCGCGGGTGAAGCGGAGATTCTCGAAACGGCTGTAACGGACGTTGCGACAGTCGATCGGGTTGTAGATTTCGCAGCCGTCGAAACTCGAATTGCGAACCTTGATGTACTCGGCGTCGCGAATCCGCATCCAGCTCGCCTGGGGAGCGACGGCAAAGGCAAAGCCGTCGATTTCGATGTATTTACGGTCGCCGAGGAAAACCGCGCCCTGAGCCGGATTGCCGCCGTCGCGGCCTTCGCCGCCGGTGATCACCGCCTGGCCCGGGAGCCGGGAGCGGTAGACGACCGGCCGGTCTTTGGCCCCCGATGCGGCCGGGCTGATGCACCCCGGGTAACGGCCGGGGTGGAAAGTTGCACTGTCGCCCGGCTTCAACGCCGCGTTGACTTTGGCGAGGCTTCGCCACGGTGCTTCGGCGCTGCCGTCACCGCGGTCGTCGCCCTGAGGCGAAACGAAATACTCCCCGGCGTTGAGGAACAGCGAAAGGAGCATTGCCGACAGCAGGATGCACTTTTTCATCATGAAGATCCTTTTCCCCGGAGCGCGGCTTCCGGATCAGAGCAGGGGTTTGGTATAATAGTCGAACATGTTGACGCCGCTGATCGGTGATGCCGCGTAACGGATGCTGGCCTGGAGCACGTCGACGTGGCCATCCTGAAACAGCACATTGGACCTGAAGTTTCCATGGCGATACCACGCGGTATCCATTTTTCCGTTGCCGTTGTCCCAGGATTTGTTGTCGTAGAGCGAATGCCAGTTGCCTTCTTGGAATTTTACCTTTGTACCCGGGGTCTTCATGGTGCCGAATTTGATGAACGGCCAGACCGGATTGGTAGCCGGCAGACCGTAGCCCCCGGCTGATTGCCAGGTCGAATATCCGCCATAAGTCGCATAAACCGAACCGCCGGCCGACCAAAGGGCGAAATTGCCGCTGTTTTCCCAGCTTCCGGTGGGAAGTCCGTTGTCAAGATAAGATTTCGGGCAGACCGGAACCGCCGGTTGCCAGGCCCCCGTGGCGTCCCATTTGTGTTTGCGCCCGAAAACCGACGGCGTATAGGTGTGTCCCATTTGATACCATTCTTTCCAGCCGGTGGCGCCGCTTCCCATCCGGGTCGGCATGGCGAAGTCGTTGTTGTCGCCGGAGTAGAGCATGACTGTGGTGCCCATTGTTTTGAGCGTGTTGAGACAGGACGTCTTGTGCGCGGCTTCGCGGGCTTTGTTCAATGCGGGCAGCAACATCGAGGCAAGTATGGCGATGATCGCGATGACCACCAATAGTTCGATCAAGGTGAAATTCTTTTTTTGCATTGATGTGGCTCTTTCGATGATGGTTGTTTCGATTTACCGGAGATTTTGAGAGATGGAAACATGAACCGTAACGGAGAACATTTCTCCGTTATGGCGACAGTACTCTTCTTGGCGATTGGAAAGTATCCGCGTTATGATGCAGAAGAAGCATCACGGCCGGACAGGCGATCCGGTCAATTGAGAAGCTTGATGCGCTGGAAGTAATAGCGTTTTTTGTACGTATTGTTGCTGGAGAAGCTGACTCCGTTTCGCATTTCCTGCTGACGCCGGAAATCGACGTGGCCGTCGGCCCAGGCGTAGTTGACGCCGCCCTGGTGACGGTTGCCGACCGCCGGATTCGGAACGCCGCTGCCTTCGCGCGAAGCATCCCAGACGCCGAGGTAGTCCCAGCCGTTGGTTGTCCGGTCGGCGCCGGTGGTCCAGTCGGTGGTATCGCCGAAAGTGATGGTTTCGCTCGGCTTCTGGGCCGAGCCGAGTTTCTGGCGGACACGGTCGTCGCCCTGGGTGCGGGTGCCGCGTTCGGTGTAACCCCAGCCGTAGGTCAGATTGTTACCGTCGATCGCGCCGATGTTGAGGCCGTAGCCGCTGTCGTAACCGTTGAGCCCGTTCCACGGCGAAATCCAGGAGGAGCATTGCATCACGCCGGTGACGGTGTCGACGTAAAATCTGGTGCCGCTGCGGTTGGCGGCTACAGTGTAATCGACCTGCGGCTTGATGTAGAGCAAAAGTTCCCAGCGGAAAGCCCCCGCCTGGCCGCCGTTCTGGAGGCTGTAGACCACGAACCAGTCGTTGCGGTCGGCGGCGTACATCTGCGCGGCGGTGGCCCATTGCTTGAGGTTGGCGGAGCATTTCGACTTTTTGGCGGCGTCACGGGCCCGGTTCAGGGCCGGCAGCAGCATGGAGGCGAGAATGGCGATGATCGCGATGACCACCAGAAGCTCGATCAGGGTGAAATGTTTTTTCATTTTTTCCGGCTCCTTACAGATTTGCAAAAAAGGTATTACACCTTTGTATGTTGCTATTATAGCAAACGAACCGGAAAATGACAATAGGAGAAATCAAAGATAAGTAGCACTTTTGAAAGAAGTGTTCAAAAAAGAACAATTATTCCTGCTCGTCATGGCAATCGGAACGGTTTTGTTTCAATACACTCTGGCGTTTCTTGGATTGCAGTCGGCGCTTGACTGAGCCCGCAGTCGGCCGGGTCGGCCGGCGGACTTTGGGGACGATCAGGGCGGCTTCGAGCAGACGGGTGAGTTTTTCGGCGGCATCGCGCCGGTTCCGGAGCTGGGTGCGGAAGTCCTGGGAGGTCACCGCGATTTCGCCGGCGGAGTTCAATTTTCCGCCGAGTCGCCGGATCAAACGCTCGCGGATATCCGGCGGGAACCAGACCGAATCGACAATTTGAAGCCGCAGCCGTACCGCGGTGGCGACTTTGTTGACGTTCTGTCCGCCGGGGCCGGAGGAGGCGATGAATTCCCAAACCAGCTCGCTCTCGGGAATGAAGTAACGACCGGCTACGAGCATTGCTTCACCTCACCAGTTCACGGAACGGAGCGAGGGTATGCCGGTAGATTTCGGCCGCCGTCCGTACCGTGGCGCCGGCGGGATACTCGCCGTATTCGCAGACCGCGTAGGGCACGGCGATGAAAAGGTCACACCAGAGGAAGCTCTCGGCGTTGAGCGCGGCAAAAGCAATCTGGAGACTTTTGAAATCCCGGACCTGGTTGAGAAGCTTGAGGCACATCGCATCGCGCCGGGCTCCCGCCACCTTGACCGTATCGGCGGCAGGGTCAAAGACCACGGTGTAGCAATCGCGCTTGCGCTGCTCCATTTCCGGCTCAAAAAGATCGGGGTCGTCGATGTAACCGCCGTCAAAAATAAGCTGGACCGGTGTCATGTCGGCGGCGGCGGCTTCCCGGAGCAGACGCTCCAGCGTGCCGTCCTGGGTAGCGGGGTAGAAGCTGTGCCAGCCCCAGCTTGCGTCCATCAACAGTCGCTTGCCGCGGCGCGAAGGGTAGACGGACTTCAATGCCGGATCGAGCCCCTTGGTCAGGTGATAGCCGACCCGGATCGAATCGCGTTTGGTTTCGTCCCACGAGAAAAAGTATTTGCCGAATTTGAAAAACGGCAGCGCCAGCGACGGCACCATCCACCAGTCGGTGAACGTGGGCACGTAGTGATTGTAAGGCCGCCTGACGATCCGTCCGGTCGGCGGGATGACTTTTTCGATTTCCTCGCAGAGCCGGCGCGGCGATTTGTTTTCACAGAAAGGGAGCGTCATGACCGCGATCTCCCCGCCAGCGCCATCCAGAAATGCGCAAGGCCCTTGCGGAGTTTGCGATACCACGGGCGGGGTCGGCCGAATGAACGCGCGGCGGCGGCGAATCCCCGGCGGCGGAAAGCTTTGAGAAAAGCGCGGCGATCCGGGTGCGTGGCGTGCGGCGTGGTCAACCGGGCGAGTTCAAAATCGTCCGGACGGCAGTTGTGCAATTCGAAATCATCGAAAATTTCGCTCAGAAGTTCGTAGCCCTGATTGGTGTTGACCGCCGCCAGCGCGATGCCGGGTTCGCCGGGAAATTCGGCGATCGAAATGTCCGCACCGCGCTCGACTCCGGCATACGGGCAGTTGCCGCAGCAGGGGCGTTGCGCCAGCCGTTCGCGAAACAGGCGGACCAACGGATCCTGATCGCGCGAAATCAGCCGGGTTTCGCCGTCGGCAAAGGTGATTTCAAGCTCGGAACCGGTCCGGTCTGTGGCCGGATCACAGAGTTTGATCGCGACCGGACGCGAATGATATTGCGTTTCCAGCGCGTCAAGATAGCCGTCGAAAATCAGCGGCGACACTTTGCCTTCGCAGAAGTATTCAAGGGTGATCAGATTTTCGCAATTGTGCCCCAAATAAGCGTTGAGGCCGGCGACTTTGCAGGGACTGCCGACGAAGAGCAGGAGTTTGCCGCTGTTAAGATGCTGCCGGATTTTGGTGTAGACCTGGGTCACCCGGCTCTGGAGATAATGGAAGCCGATCATCCGGTCGCGTCCGGCGCGATCGGCAACGATCCGGTGGGCCATCCGGAAATTTTCCTCCGGAACTGCCCCGCAGATCGAGCCGCCCCGCCGTAACACCGCGTCGCTCAGGGCGACAAAGAGCGCGTTGACCGCGGTGAGTTGCCGCAGTCTCTCCGCGAGCGGTTTGGCCCGGAAATATTTCGGCGTCATATCCGGCCGGGCGTGAAACGCCGCGTCGTTGACCGGGCAGTTTCCCATACAGCGGTTGCAGCGGGTGCACTGGTCAAAATCGATCCGGGGGTAGTCGAACCCCTCGGCGTCGGATTCCATGTAAATACAATGCTGCGGACAGCGCATCGCGCAACTGCCGCAACCGTAGCAACGCTCGGAGCGATTGATGAATTGTACATTCGGGTTCATAATATGGATAATATACATGCAACCCGGGCTGCTTGCAAGCCGGGCAGGGCGGGGCGGGACTTTTTGTCACGTTCCGGCGTGTCACTTTGGCGCGCGGAGCGTCACAATGACCACTTCCGGGGGACAGTTGATCCGGAGCGGAATCGAACTTGCGCCGAGCCCGGCTCCAACGATCAGCTGCCGGTCGCCGTCGCGGTGAAGCCCGGCGTCGATGAAGCTCGGCGAGATGACTTTCCAGAGATTGCCGCCGATCCAGGGCAGCCGCAGCTGGCCGCCGTGGGTGTGGCCGGCGAAAGTCACTTCCGCTTCGTTGTTGCGGTTCAAAAAGTAGCTCGGATTGTGGGTCAGGTACAGCCAGGGGTATTTCCGGTCCGGCGGCGGCGGATGGGCGATCTGGCGCTCGGGATAGTACGGTACGTCATCGTCGCCGGAGAGATTGAGGTAACCGCGTCCGGTGTTGATCAGGACGTTGTCATTAAGCAAGGTGACCACCCCGGCCCTGGAAGTCGCATCGAGGTAACGTTTGAGCTCAAAGCAGACATCGTGATTGCCGCGCACCGCAAAAACCCCGAAGGGCGCATGAAACAAGCTCAAAATCCGGGTCATCGATTCAAATG
>JBFWIO010000084.1:0-9750 GCA_050255955.1 Victivallaceae bacterium | reverse complement strand
GCCATTATTGCCGTTATTACCGTTGTTGCCGTTATTGCCGTTATTGCCGTTATTACCGTTGTTACCGTTGTTACCATTATTGCCGTTATTACCGTTGTTGCCGTTGTTGCCGTTATTACCGTTGTTGAGCGCCGCATACTTGGCAAGCAGCAGCGATTCGGGGCGCATCCGGCCGAATTGGTCACGTCTTGCGACTTCGGGCGATGCGTAAATCACGCCGCCTTGTTTAACGAAGTCAATTAGTTTATCCGCCTCTTTTTCGCTCATATTTTCATACTTGTCGGCGACGATGAAGCGGAATTTCGAGAGATCCTCGTCCGCCAGCGTCAGGTCGTGGATCGCCTCCACAGCGAAACCGTTGCGAAGCAGCCGGGTCAGCGCGAGCGTGTAATTCATCCCGTTGCCGTTCATCCGGTTGCGGCTCGGCGTGACCACTCCGATGTCGGCGACCGGCTTCATCTGACGGAACCAGTCGCGGTAGCCGTGGCGGAATTGGAAGTAGCGCTTGAGAATCTCCTGCGACGGCGCATTCGCCTCCTTGCCGACCGGCTCGGGATAACCGAGCTCCGGGTCCCAGCCGTGGAACATCAGCCACAAATTGACGTTGAAGAGCATCGTCGTCCCGGTCAATTCGGCGACTTCGGACGGGGACTTGAGCCGCCAGTACTGCTTGCCGCCCGCCATGTAGGGGACGAGATAGGCGAAGTGCGGACGGTCGGCGGCGAAGGCGTTGCCGAGCGCGTACTTTTCGGGCAGGTCGAAGAGCGCGTCGGATTCGGAGAACACCGCGTCTTCGTTGCGGTAGAGCCGGTCAACGCCGAGCTGCCAGTTTTTCCACATGTATTCGGTGTTGCTGAAGATCGGAATATCGATGTTTTGGCGCACTTTTTCCATCGCTTGTGCCCACGAATGGTTGCGCCAGTCGATCCAGAGTTGCATCAGCGCGCCGGGCTCGGTCGGAATGGCGATAGTCTCGGCACTTACGCCGAGGAGATCGAGCTTGTCGCGGTAATTTTCCAGCAGATAGGCTTTGAATTTCTTCTGGCAGTTGTCGCAATAGCAGCTCGGCTTGCCGCCGGTGGCGCTCTGGAAAAAGTTGTTGTCGAACATCAACGCGTCAAGCTTGTAGACTTCCGCCAGTTTTTTCGAATAGGCGATCGCGTAGTCGAGCCCGGCGCCGTTCGGACAAATATTGGCGTTGCCGAATGCCATCACCGGTTCGCCCTTGTCGCCGCGCTGGAGATCGCCCGGGTTGCGTTTCTGGTAATCGCCTTCGTTCCATTCGGCGGTGTGGCCGAGGTTGGTGATGCTGGTGTACATGATGATTTTGAAGCCGTTTTTGCGATAGTCGGCGAGCGCGTCGGCGAATTCCTGATCGGTGATGAAGAAATCTTCGGGCTTGACGGTGGTGTGGCCCGGCGCCGCTTTTTTGTTGTGGTGCTTGGCGTTGAAAACTGCCGGAGGACGGACGAGCAGGACGTTCATCTTGAGCTCGTCGCGCACCAGCGGCAGGTAAGTCTCGCGGCGTTTGAGAAGATTGTAGTCGGGCTGGAACCAGCCCTGAACGCAAGTCAGGCGCTTGAGCCATTCCGGGTTGCGCGGCGCCATCCCCGGCACGGCGGGGGTGTCGGGAAGCTCGGTGAATTTTTCCGGCGGGTTGACCGGCGGAAGAAGCGGCGTAATTTTGCCGTTCTGTTCAAGCGATACGCTTTCGAAGACGGCCTGAATCGGGAAATTGGTGACGTTCTTGATCATTCTGATGCCGACGGTTACGTGGTACTTGGAGGCGGAGTCGAGCTTTACGGTGTATTCGCGGTCATTTTCGCCGGTGACGTCGTCCTGCCAGACGGTTTTGTCGTTGACGCTGACGAAAACTTGATAATATCCGGCGTTGCCGCGCCGGGCGTAGTTGTCGGCGTAGCGGAATATAAGTTTGGCGGGGGTGTCCGCCGTACCCGTGACTTCGGTCCGGGCGGTCAGCGCCGCCGGCGGTTCGGCAGCGGTGTTGCCGGGCGCCGTGAAAACGAGCGCGCGTTGGTAACAGTTCGCTCTGGCGTCAAAGAGTTCCCGGGTCGAACCCTGCCAGAACGGCTTTCCGGCGGATTCAACGTTCCACTCGGCGGCGGTGAGGCCGAGCGCCGTCGCCAGCGCGGCGGCGGTGAGGATGGTTTTCTGCATGATTTCTCCTGCTGTATTGAAAAGGGAGGGTGATTACTGCAACGTGACCCGGCTGCAGGCATTCTTGAATCCCTGCTTGTCGGCTTCGGTTTTGTTGAGCGCGGCGGCGTGGCCGTCAAGATATACCGCGTTTCCGCGGGCGGCATGGTGGAGGCTCAGCAGCGAGGTCCCCTGGTAACTGGTGCTGGTGGTGTCGTCATAGAGCCAGTAGCAGCCGGAGTCTTTCCAGGTGGCGCTGGTGGAACAGTTCATGGTGTCGCCGTAGGTGATGTAAGCGGAGGGCCCGACCGTGCTCTCGACCGCGTTGGCGCCGACGCCGTCGCGGCGGAGCATCAGGATCCGTTTGCCGATCGAGCGGATGTAGCCGTAGCCGTAGACGCCGTCGCCCATGTAGGACGCGCGCATCCCGTAGTTGTAGTATTCCGGCACCACTTTGCCGGAGAGCGAAGGGCAGTACATCATGCCTTTCATCTTGCCGATCAGCGCGCCGCCGCCTTCGCGGACTTTGATTTTGGCGGACGGGTCGGGGGTGCCGGGCACATATTTGCCGGTGGCCATGGTCCAGAACCAGCTTTGTTTGTCGCCGCTGTCGCCGCCGTACGCGGCATGAATCCAGTCTTTGTTGTCATTCATATACATCAAGGTGCCGCTCATGATCTGGCGGAGGCTGCCGGTGCAGAACGCGGCGCGGCCTTTGTCGCGGGCTTTGTTCAAGGCCGGCAGCAGCATGGCGGCAAGAATGGCGATGATTGCGATCACGACGAGCAACTCGATCAGGGTGAAGGATTTCCTCGATTTCATAAAGACCTCTTTCAATTATTTTTGGAACGGCATGGCCGGAAGTTTGGCGGAGTTGACTAAATTGACTCTGGGGGAATATTCCCACGCATACCGGATTTTGACCGGTTGCGGCACTTTGGCGGAACGGACCACGACCCGGGTCCCTTCGATTTTGGCCTCGGCCCATTGGTAGCGGCCGTCGGCCCCGGCGAGCTGGAAACTGCGCGGAGTTTGACCGTCGGTGGTCTGCAATCCTTCGGCATGGTCGAATTCGACCGTTGCCGCGCCGTCGGCGAAGGTGACGTTTTTTACCGTCGGCCCGTCGACCACAAAGGATTGCCCCTCGTAGCGGGCCAGCACGTGTTCGGCGAGGCGGCGGCCGACCGGGAGTTTGTTTTTGGGATGGAGGTCGTTGGCGTCGCCGAGGTCGATCGCCACGATCAGCCCGGCGTGCTCAAGGCCGCTGACCGCTTCGGCCTGGGCGGCGCGCAGATTCGCCCACGGATTCTCGCGGCATTCGGCGAAGGTCTTGCCGTAATTGGGAATTTGGACAATCGCGAAGATGAGCTCGGGATTCTCGAATCCCCGCCGCCAGTCGGCGATCATCGATCGCAAGAGCGGCACGTACTGGACCGCCCGGTCGACATTGGCTTCGCCCTGATAGAAGATCACCCCTTTGACGGCGAACGGCATCAATGGATGGATCAACGCGTTGTAGAGCCCGGACACGCATTGCGGGTGCTCCGGCCCGACCGGGACGAAGGGTTTGATCGGAATGGGTTTCCCCGCCTTGCGGGCTTCAGATTGGGCGTCGAGGAAAGCTTGCTGGCTCGGGTAAGTCGCGTTGAATTCGGCCAGTTTCTGTTTGAACTCAAGGTATTTGCGGTCATAATCGGTGGTTTCTTTGGCATACCAGGCGAGGGTTTCGCGGCCCTCCGGCAGCGAGGCCAGCGCCGGATTCGACATCCACGCCTCGATCGACGATGCGCCGCGCGAAACGTTGATCAGGCCGATCGGAATCTTGAGCTCCCGCTCCAGTTCGCGGCCGAAAAAGTAGCCGACCGCGGAAAACTTCGGCACGGTCTCGGAATTGCATTCGTACCAGCGTCCCTTGGCGCTCTCCTGAGGCGTCTCCGAAATGGCGCGGTCGCTGAAGAAAAGCCGGATGCGGGGGTTCGCGGCGTTTTTGACCGCTTCCTCCGCGCCGGCGCTGTTCGCGACCCACCACTCCATATTGGACTGGCCGCCGCAGAGATACACGTCGCCGGTGAGGATGTTGCGGATTTTGGCGCTGCCGCTTGCCGTGTTCGCGGTCAGCTCCAGCGGGCGGTCCGAGGCCGGGCGCGGCGGGAAATCGACACGCCATTTGCCGTCGGCTCCGGCGGTGGTCCCGAGCTCCCGGTCGCCGAGCTTCACGGCGACTTTTTCCCCCGCTTCGGCTTTCCCCCAGACCGGCAGCGTCCGGTCGCGCTGAAGCACCATGTTATCCCGGAAAATACCCGAAAATTCGACCGCCGCGGCAGTCGCGGCAAGCGCGGTGAACAAGGCAAAAGCTATTCTTTTCATCATATTGGTCCTTTCCCGAAGTAAATTATACATGATTATTATGGATAAATAAATGTTATTTTCTGCCAATTCTGTGCTATTTTTGACCATTGCATTTTGGCGAACCCGGTTTATAGTATGGATGCCATGGATTTCGCCGCATTCAAAACCAAAGCCCTGACCCATCCGGTGCCGCGCCAGTATTACGCCGGACAGCGCCGCCATGCGGTCGAACTGCCCGACAACATCATCATTTACGCCCGTTCCGAAATGCCGGAGCGACGCAACATCCACCGCGGCCTGGCGCACCACCGGCACGTGCTGTTTTTCGTCCTTGAGGGTCACGGATCGGTGCTGATCGGGAGCGAACGTTTTCTGGTCGCGCCGGGTCAGATGATCTTCATTGCGCCCCACCGCGAACACCTGATGCTGTCGGACGAAAAGGGCATCTGCTTCCTCTATGTCTCCTTTGAAATGGCCGAATCGGCGCTTTACGAAAAATTCACCAACCGGCCGATCGAGATGGTCGGCGGTATTGAGAAATATCTTGACGACCTGCTCGACTGCCATCTCGGGGAGAACTCCGAAGACCTCTTTCACGCCACCCGCGCCGCGCTCGACATCCTCCAGATTCTCAATTGTCTCGCCGAATGCGAAGCGGCTTCCGGGCGTTTGCGGAGCGCGCCGCCGGAACAGCAGTTTCTGATCGACCGGATCAACCGCTATTTATACGCGAGCCTCGGCAAAACGCTCGACATCGACGAACTGTCGCGCCGGTTCGGCTATTCGCCGACCCATTTGCGGCGGCTTTACCGCAACTTCATGGGAATCCCCATCGGCGAGTATTTCCGGGGCATCCGTCACGCCCGCGCCCAGACGCTGCTGCGCCAGCAGACCGTTTCGATCGGCAAAATCGCCGAAAGTTGCGGATTCTCATCCCGTTACGCCTTTTCCTCCGCGTTCCGTCAGCGCGAGAAGTGCACGCCGGGTGAATTCCGGCGCAAGTTTCAAAAGAAATAATTGTGCAACCGGTACAATAAAATTTACGTTTTAAGCGTCAATCATGAATAGAGAAGGATTGAAAAAGATGTTATACACCGACTTTGGAAAAACCGGGATCAAGATTTCCCGCTTGGGGTTCGGCGCCATGCGGCTGCCGATCGCCGATGCTGTCGAGGGCAAGATCCCGTCGCTTGAAGAAGCTGCGGCGCTCTTGATCCGCGGCTTCGAGCAAGGTATCAATTATGTTGATACCGCTTACGGTTACTGTGGGGGTAACAGTGAGCGCGCGGTTGGTCTTGCCCTCACCACTGCCGACTGGCGCAAACGCGTCACGCTTTCGACCAAACTGCCGCTTTGGAACGTCAATTCCCGCGACGATTTTTTCCGGTTGCTGGAGGAGCAGTTGGCGAAACTCCAAACCG
The DNA here is from genome assembly GCA_050255955.1 of Victivallaceae bacterium. GTDB lineage: Bacteria > Verrucomicrobiota > Lentisphaeria > Victivallales > Victivallaceae > JAVBUI01. The sequence continues at coordinate 3,823 of JBFWIO010000084.1, read as the reverse complement.
ACCGGATTGATTTTTACCACTTTCACGCCGTCTGTGAAGACCACTTCAAAAATCGCATCCTCAAATTCAAGCTGATCGACGAAGCCGCCAAGGCGCTCGACCAGAAAATGATCGGCCACTTGTCCTTTTCGTTCCACGACAAGGTCGAAGTGATGAAAGAAGTCATCGACACCGGCGCCTTCAGCTCGGTGCTCTGTCAGTACAACTTGCTCGACCGCAGCCTTGAGGAGGGGATCGCCTACGCTCACGAAAAGGGGCTCGGGGTGGTCGCTATGGGGCCGGTCGGCGGCGGGCGGCTGGCTTACGACGAGGGGATCTTCCGAAACCTTGGCGGCCGGCACTCGGTGCCGGAGCTGGCGCTCCGCTTCGTCCTCGCCAACCCCGCCATCAGCTGCGCGCTCTCCGGGATGGGCAATGCGCAGATGGTCGACGAGAACGTCAAGGCCGGCAGCGACCCGTCGCCGCTCGCCCCCGACGAACTCGCCGCCATCGAAAAGCTTCTCACACACTGCGCCGAACTCAAGAAAGTCTATTGCACCGGTTGTAACTACTGCCAGCCGTGTCCGGCCGGAGTGCGCATCCCCGACTGCATGTCGGCGCTGATCTACCGCAAAGTGTACGGTCTCGAACAAGCCTCCGCCGGGGCGTACAAAATGATCGGCGACCTCTGGCACCCCGGCAAACCCGCTTCGGCTTGCACCCATTGCGGCGTTTGCGAAACCAAGTGTCCCCAGCAACTGAAAATCCGTGATTGTCTGGACGAGGTCGTCCGGCTGTACGGAAAGTAATATTTCCAAATTAAAGAAGGAAATTGCATCATGAAACTGATTCTCTCTCTCTTCGCCGCCGCGCTCGTCGCGGGAACCCTCTCCGCCGCCGATGCCACCACTTCGGCGACCAAACCCCACAAAGAGAAGGCGGCCCGTCCCGGAGCCGGCGCGATGAGCGGCATGATGGATCTTCGCAAGGCCTTGAGCGAAGACGAAACCAAGGCCCTGCGCGAAGTTGAAAGCAAGGTCAAAGCTTTGGCCGAAGCCTGCAAGAAAGACGCTTCGGAGGTCAACGTCAAGGCGCTCAAGGATCAGCTCGCCGCCGCCTACGACGCCCGTCTCGCCGCCTTCCAGAAAGTTGTCGATCGCACCACCGACGCGACCGAAAAGGCCAAATATGCCGCGGTCGTCAAAACCATGACCGACAACAAGGACGCCCATCTCCAGAAAGCCTATGAAATGGCCACCATGGAAAGACCTCAGATGCCCAAGGGCGAAAAGAAGAACAAGAAGTAATCGCTTCTTCCGCAATGGCGGTTCCGGTCTGACCGGGCCGCCGTTTTTTTTGCCGGAAAGGGGCGGCAGCAGTTATTTAAGTTCGCGTTTCAATTCGGCGACGGCGGCTTCGAGCCCCTGGTCGCGGCCGGCCGAGAGGCCCTCCGGCGTGGCCGGAGCCTCGATGTCCGGCGTCACCCCGACTCCCTCGATCCGCCCGCCGTTGGCCCGGACGCAGTCGCCCAGCACCGTCTGCAGACGGAAGCCCGACGGCAGCTCGATGAACTGCGACGGCAGACAGAATCCCGGCGTCTTGCCGCCGACGATTTTACCCGCTTGCGCATCCTGAACCGCCGCCGCCACGATCTCCGCGCAACTCGCCGAATCGCCGTCGGTCAATACCGCGAGCTTGCCGCTGAACGATCGCTTCTGCGGCGTGCTCTTGAGCTCCAGCGTGGTCCCCGCCACCTTCATTTTGCCGAGGTCGATCTCCTTTGGCGACAGCCACGAGACCATCCAGAGCGCACTGTCGATCATCCCCCCGGGATTGCCCCTGAGATCAATCACCAGCGCCTTTGCCCCCGTTAGCTTTTCCTTGAGGTCGCGGCGCAACGCCATCACCGCTTCCGGAGCGAAAATATTGAACTTGACATAGCCGATGTCGCCATCAAGCATCCGCGACTCATACACCGTCGCCAGCCGCGGCATGTAACCGACCTGAAAAAACTTCCCGCCATTGGCCCGGCGCGGAAATTCAAGCTCACGCACCTCCCCCCCCGACTTGACCTGCAACTTGAGCAAACTCCCCGGCTCGCCATGCCCCAGCAACGCCCGCGCCTGATAACTCCAGGCCGGATAAATCGGCTCCTCCGGCCTGATCGCAATTTCGTCCACCGCCAAAATCTCGTCCCCCATCCGCAACCCGGCCTTCTCCGCCCCGCTCCCCGGCACAATGCCGCCAACCAATACCCGGCCCCCCACATTCAACACCGCAAATCCCCCGTCCGCCGCCACTTGCGCCGCCCCCTCCGCCAACTTCCGCTTCACCGCATCCGTCGCCACCCCCGGCGGCGGATACAATACAATGTGACTGTCGCCAATCTGACGCAGCATCCGATTCAACACCGCCGCCAAATCCCCGTCACTCTTCGTCAACAACACCTCCGGCCGGAACGCCTCATACAACCGCTCCCGATTCTTCGCCGCAAACCCCGGATCATAATGAAACTTCGCCACCGCCTCCCAAACCTCATCCAACACCACCCCCGCCCGCTCATCGGCCCACCCCAAAGGCATCAGCCCAAGCCCAATTCCCATCACCAACACCCGCGCAATCACGGGGGAGAAGACAAAACTTTTTGGAAAAAGTTTCTTTCTTCTCCCCCGAACCCCCTCATCATTTACAAAAACTTTTACGTACTGCGCTTTTTCTTTTTTGCATCGCAAAAAAGAAAAAGCGCCGGACATAAAAAGGTTTGAAAAGAGGGAGGGGGTTCGGGGGAGGGAGAAAAAATTTCCTAAAAATTTTTGCTCTCTCCCTCGTGATTGCGCGGGTGTTGAGGGATGGGAACTGGGCATGGTCAGTTGTCTTCGGGTTGGGTGAAGAGGGAGTCGGCGAGGGGTGGGTTGACTTCGCATTTGATGAGGGTGGCGGCGACGTCCATGCCGAGCATTTGGGTGCGTTGTGAGCCGGGGACCATGATGCCGCCGATTTTGCGGTAATCGCCGGTGGTGGTGGTGCATGGGATGTCGCCCATGGCGGTGGGGGCGATCATGACGAGTTTGCGTGTGAGGTAGGTTTGGCTGTCGACGAAGAGTTCGATCGGGGGGATGGTGATGTCGTTGGGCGGAGTGGCGACGATGCGGTAGCAGCTGACGCCGTCGACGGAGGCTTTATTTTTGTCGAGGGTGACTTGGGGGAAGACGTCGGTGAGGCGGTTTTCGGGGTTGGCCATTTTGACCTGGATGCGGAAGAAATCGAGTTCGCGGCCGCTGATCGGTTTGGTGCCCATGCCGACGGTGCAATTCCAACCGTTGACGCCGTCGAAGACGTTGATGGTTTTCGGCATGCCGGGTACGGTGACTTCGTTGCGGAGTTTATCGGGGGCCTTGAAGCAGGAGACCATATCCATGGTGATGCCGTTGAGGGCGATCATGCCTTTGTAGGAGATCCGCAACGTTTTGATATCGATTTTATCGGGATTGCCGGCTTTTTCCATTTCGTTGACCACCCGGATCATTTCCATCGGCGAGTCCGGGGTGTTGACCACCGGAACGGCGTAGCAGCCGCAGAGGGTCAGGGCAAAGACGGCGAAACTGACGAACGGGTGTCTGGTCATGAAAAGCTCTCCGGTTGGAAATTGAAACGGTTGTCGTAAACGTCCTTATTGGAGCGGCGGCGTCTGTTTGCCGCGCACGAGCTGATTGGGATCCTGCTGGAGGTTGGCTATATAGTCGTTGAGCTGGCGCGAAAGATTTTCGAGCCGGGTCAGCGAGACTTCGAGCCGGAGCCGGACCGCGATGGATTCTTTGCTGAGATTGGCTCCGAAGCGGTCGAC
>JBFWIO010000083.1:0-9780 GCA_050255955.1 Victivallaceae bacterium | reverse complement strand
CGTGAGCATCGGTTGTATCTGGTGGATTGGTTATGGCGGCAGTTTCGGTTTGGGGCTGGGGAGTTGGTTTACGATGATGGGGGGAATTTGTCGTTGGCGGCGGATCCCAAGCAGGTGTGGGCGGTGCGGCATCCGGAATTTTTTCCGGTGCGGGTGAACAGTGCGGACAAGGAGGCGTTGTTGCGGGTGCCGGGGTTGGGGCCGGTGTCGGTGGAGAGGATTGTGGTGGCGCGGAGGGGGGGCAGGGTTCCGCGTTTGAGTGCGATTGGGTTGACGGGGAAGCTTGCGGCGAAGGCCGTCCCCTACCTTGACTTTACATAAAAATAAAAAAAAGCGCCGCAGGCTCAAAAAAAAATAAAAAAAAAGCGCGAAGCGCTCAATCCCGCCCTCCGTCGTACGGAGTCGCCGTCCAGGGGGCGAACACCCCTGGTCGCTCGCGATCCACGCGAGCGAAGCTAAGCGAAGCGCTCCCCCCCAAGGTCGGCGGAGCCGACGCCACTCTGCGGGAGCGAAACAAGCGTGACACCAGCGAAGCGAAGTGTCATGCGCGATTGAGCGAAGCAGGGCTGTTAATGGGGAAGGTTTCGCACGGAGGCACGGAGGCCGACCGTCGGCCTCGGGATATCGAGCCGGTCGCTGACGCTCTCTCGGCTCGGGGGGAATGGATTATGGCGTTGAGGGCGGGCGCTGGCGCGGCCGGTCGCTCCGGACGCATGCGCGTCCTGCGCTCGGGCCGGGCTCAGCGGCGGAACTCGTTCCGCCTTTCTGAGCTGGGGCTTCGCCCGGGGCGGGGGAGGCGAGGTTCCACCTCGCACACCGCCAAAGGGCTCCGCGCCCTCTTGACTCTGCGCAAGGGCACTGCCCTTGACCGGGGTACGGCATGCGGCACGCAGAACTTGGAAACACATTTGACATCGGGCTCAATAAAAGGGGAAACAACCATGACCATCACCATCAAATCACTCTGCGTCGAAACCCTCTACCCCGTCACCCGCGAAGTCGGCAGCGTGCCGGTCGCCGGCAAACTCCTCGGCGACTGGGTCCGCAGCCGCCTCGCCGGCTGCGACGGCGAAGTCAAAATCCGCGCCGACGTCTGGCTCTCCACCGCCATGGGCAAATTCCTCGTCGAAGCCAAACAAAATATCCTCATCCGTGACCCCGCCGACGGCGAAATCCTGATCTCCAAAACCGTCGGCGGCGGCAAACATCACGAAGCCCCCCTCGATCCCGACTCCTTCCGCATCCGCTTCCCCTGGCAACTGCTCACCATCAACGAAGAACTCATCGGCAACCTTACCGAAAACCTCATCGAAGGCACCATCCGCGACGGCGTCACCATCGACGGCTTCATCCACCTCGGCAAAGGCAGCGTCATCCTCCCCGGCGTCTATATCGAAGGCAACGCCGTCTTCGGCGAAAATTGCAAAATCGGCCCCAATTGCTATATCCGCGGCAACACCTCCACCGGCGCCAAATGCCACATCGGCCAAGCCGTCGAAATCAAAAATTCACTGATTTTCGACCAGGTCAGCATCGGCCACCTGAGCTACGTCGGCGACTCCGTCATCTGCGACCGGGTCAACTTCGGAGCCGGCACCATCGTCTCCAATCTCCGCCACGACGGCAAAAACCATCGCTGGAAACTCAACGGCGAACTGGTCGATACCGGCCGCCGCAAATTCGGCGCAATCATCGGCGAAGGCGTCCATACCGGCATCCACAGCGCAATCTACCCCGGCCGCATGCTCCCGCCCGGATGCTCAACCATCCCCGGCGAAGTCATTTCCAAGTAAATAAACCGAAGACGGCGCACCCCCGGTGCGCCCGTCACTCACACCATGCCGAGAAAAATGATCATCAGCGTGCTGTTGAGGTTGAACAAGATGTGAAAAATGATCGGATAGAGAATGTCGCCATTCTTCAAATACGTGTACTGAAACATCGAGCCCAGCAAAAACAACGCCGGAATCCCCGCCGCAAAACCGTGGCTCAACGAAAAAATCAACGCCGTCACCACAAACGCCACAAGCCCCCCCAGCGGCAACAGCAAATTAAACAGCAACCGGCGATAAAAAAGCTCCTCAAACACCGGCGCCACCACCAGCACCAGAAACAACAGCCGGAACCGCGCCACACCGTCGCTGTCATACAGCAACCGCGCCACATCCTGCTCGGAATCAATCGGAAACCCGATTTTTTTGAAGGCAAGCACCCACAAAATGGTCAGCACCCCATTGCCCACCACCACCAGCGGCAGCAACCAGCACAAATGCCAGTACGACCGCAGCGGCGCCACCCGGCGCGAAAGCTTTCCCTCCAGATTCCCGTACCCCCCGGCAACACCGATCAGCGCCAGCAGCGCGAGAAGCGCAAGTTCGGGCGAAACCGCAAGCAACAGAAACGACGCCGGCAAAATCAGCCACAAAGCGATTCGCGGCAACTCGGCCGCCCACGGCACCTCAAACCGGGAACAGCTGCCAACGCTGAATTTCATCGCTTGTACCAGTCCGGAGTAATGCCGAGCTGAGCAATTTTGTAACGCACAATCCGGGCCGTGACGCCGAGGACGCGAGCGGCGGCGGCGACGTTGCCGCGCTGCTTTTTGAGCGCATCGACGATCAATTCCCGCTCAAACGACTCGACCATGGTGGTGAAATCGGCCTCGGCGGCGGGGTCAAGCTCGGTATTGCGGTCATCGTCGCCGCTGCCGAGCTGGAGGGTCGGCGGCAAATTGTAGCCGTTGATCACTTCGCCGTCGGAAGTCAACACCGCGCGCTCAATGCAGTTCTCCAGCTCGCGGACGTTGCCGGGCCAGTGGTAGGCCATCATCATATTGATCGCCGGGGTCGAGATCCGCCGCACCTGGCGGCGGTGACGGCGGTTGTACTTCTCCAGGAAATGCTCGGCCAGCAACAGAATGTCGGAACGGCGGTTGACCAGGTCGGGCAGATGAATCGGCACCACGTTGAGCCGGTAATAGAGGTCTTCGCGGAAACGCCCGGACGCCATCAGCTGTTCGAGATTGCGGCTGGTGGCGGCGAGAATCCGCACATCGGCGCGCAGATCCTCGTTGCTGCCGATCCGCTGAAAGGTGCGCTCCTGGATGAATCGCAGCAGCTTGACTTGCATCGGCGGCGCGAGGTCGCCGATTTCGTCGAGGAACAAAGTCCCGGTGTCGGCAGCTTCAACCCGCCCGATGCGACGGCTCACCGCGCCGGTGAACGCACCTTTTTCGTGGCCGAAAAGCTCACTTTCAATCAGATTCTCCGGCAGCGCCGCGCAGTTGACCACGATAAACGGTTTGTCGCGCCGTGCCCCGGCACGCTGGATCGCCCTGGCGATCAATTCCTTGCCGGTACCGGAGCCGCCCCGGATCAGCACCGTGGCGTTGCTGTCGGCGACCTGGGCGATGGTGGAGTAAATGCTCTTCATCGAATTGCAGTTGCCGACCAGTTCGGCGGGATGGTTGGAACGGTCGAGCTCACGGCGGAGACGGTTGTTTTCGTTCAGCAGCTGTTCGCGCTCTTCGTGTTCGCGAATCGAAATCGAAACCGCGTCGGCCAGGAGATTGGAGACGATTTCAAGCAGGTTCATGTCGCGCTCAAGATCGTTGTCCGCTCCGGCGCGGCGGTCGAAACTCATCGTCCCGATGACTTCGTCGGAGTGGATGATCGGCACGCAGATGAAAGCAATATTCTTGTCGGTCTGCCGCGCTCCGGTGCGGTCGAGGAAAGCGGGTTCGCGGGACACGTCGGGAATCACCCGCGGCTGGCCGCTCTGCGCCACCTGCCCGGTGATCCCCTCGCCGAGCCGGTATTTTCCGCGCTTCTGTTCGGCGTCGCTCAACCCGTGCGATGCTTCGATAAAGAGAAGGTCGCCCTGCCGCAGCGTAATCGTGCCGCGCACCAGTCCCATGGAGCGGAAAAGAATTTCCAGCACCTCGCGGAACAATTTGGCGACATTTTTCTCGCGCACCGCGGCACGGCTGATCTGGGTCAGCACCGCCATTTCAAGATTTTTCGGCCGATTCATACCATTTCCGGTTTTTGCGACTCTCCATTTACGCGAGGCACCGAGCTGCCGGTTTGTCGCGTCGCACAGTCCTTTGTATACTATACCCCCGACCGGACGATATTTCAAGTTTGGGCCGCCGCAAAGAAAGTTTTTCGCCAATTCGGCCGTTTCAGCGAAGATAACTTGAAAAGAAGCGGCATTGGGCGCGGTTTATGCAACCGGCCCCGGACCGCCGGAAGCGCCGCTCATTTCTTCAGCCGTTCCCGGACCAGTTTGGCGCGGGCGACGTCGAGGTTGTCCTCGCCGGTGGTCAGTTTGCGGAGGTGAGCCGGGTTGATCGAGAGGAAAAGCTCGTTGACCGTCGCGATATCCACACTGCTGAACATCCCGAGGTCAACCCCGAGCCGGAGGCCGGAAAGAAGATTGAGCGCCTCGTCCACCGGCAGCCGGTAGGCGTGGCGAAGCAGGCCGTAGGAACGCCCGACGTGGTCGAGCAGGGCAAACTGTTCTTTTTCCAGCAGCAGCCGGCGGGCGTTTTTCTCGTGGGCGATCATCTGGCGGATCACCGATTCGAGGCGGGCGAGGATTTGCAGCTCGCTCTCGCCAAGCGTGCTCTGGTTGGAAATCTGAAAAAGGTTGCCGCGATTGTCGGTTCCCTCGCCGAATATCCCGCGCACCGCAAGATGCAGTTTGCTCACCGCCTGGATCGCCGCCTGGATCTGGTTGGACATCACCAGCCCCGGCAAGTGAAGCATCACCGACGCCCGCATCCCGGTGCCGACATTGGTCGGACAACTGGTGAGAAAGCCGTATTTGTCGTCAAACGCGAAGTCAAGCTTCTCCATCAGCCGCGAATCAAGGGCATCGATTTTTTCCCACGCTTCGCGAAGCTGGAACCCGGGTTGCATCGACTGGATACGCAGATGGTCCTCCTCGTTGACCATGACTCCGGCGGACTCGTCGGCGCTGCAGCAGAGCACCGCGCCAAGCCCGCGGCTCAGGAGATCGCGACTGACCAGCCGGCGTTCAAAAAGAATTTCGCAGTCATCCTCGCCGAGCAGATTGACCGGCAGCGTCAAGGCATCCTCGCCGAGCGCACCGCATTCGCGCACCGCGGCGGCGACCCGGCCGCCGATCTTCTCCAGCTCGGCCCGGTCGGCGGCGACCGGAAAAACGTGACCGGCAAGATTCCGCGCCAGCCGGATCCGCGAACTGATCGCAATATCTTCGCCCGGCCCGGCGTCGGTCAGGAAACTCACCCGGTTTCGGAGCAGACGGTCGATCGCTTTATTCATCGGCGGCCTCCGGCTTTTCGGATTCGCGCTCCTGAAGTTCGCGGATGCGGTCGCGGATCACCGCGGCCTGTTCGTAATCCTCGGCGGCGACCAGCCGGGCGAGCTCCCGGCGACAGCGTTCGAGCTCGTCGGCGCGACCGGCGTTGTCGTCCGGCGGCGGCGGGGCGGCGGCACCGGGGCGTTTGCCGAAATGGGTGTGGCCGCGCTGCATATTCTCCAGCGCGGCGCGGATCATCCGCTCAAAGGTGTGGTAGCACTGCGGACAGCCGAGGCGGCCGCCGGACTCGCGGATTTTGGCCGGAGTCCAGCCGCAGACCGGACAGACCAGCTGAGTCTCCGCCGAAGCGGCGGCGGGGTTGGTCGCGCCGGGCATGATCTTGTTGATCAGCATACCGAGGGGATTCATCGGGTCGAACTGAAAACCGGCGTTTTTGCCCTGCTCGGCGGCGCAATGGCCACAGAGATTGAGGGTTTTCTTCTCGCTGCCGTGGATCTCTTTGATATGGATCGTGGCTTCATTTTTTTTGCAGATATCGCATAACATTTTGAGCTGAACTCCTCAAAATACGATTGCATTCAGGATAAATATGACTATATTCTATAACGTAGAACCGAAAGTGAAAATTGCAAGGAGCGCAATCATGAAACTCGGCATCATCGGCGGCAGCGGCCTCGGTCAGCTCCCCGGACTGGAGAACACGGTCGAGCAGGACATCGAAACCCCCTTCGGCAAACCCTCCGCACCGATCCTCGACGCGAAACTCGGCGACGCCGAGCTTTTCTTCCTCGCCCGACACGGCAAAGGTCACTCGATCATGCCTTCCGAAGTCAATTTCAAAGCCAATATCGCGGCCATGAAAATGCTCGGGGCAACCCACATTCTCAGCATCTCGGCGGTCGGCAGCCTGCGTGAGGAAATCCGGCCGCGCGACGTGGTGATTCCCGACCAGTATTTCGACCGCACCAAGCGGCCGGGGAGCGATCACACCTTTTTCGGCGGCGGGGTGGTGGGGCACATTGCCTTTGGCCATCCGGTCTGTCCGGAGCTTTCGCACCTCGCGGCGCAGGCGGCTGGGGAGGCGATCCGCGCAAGCGACGCGAGCGAGCGCAAAGTCTTCAATTCCGGAACCTACGTCAATATGGAGGGGCCGGCCTTTTCGACCAAAGCCGAATCCGAATTTTACCGCTCGACCGGGGCGGCGGTGATCGGGATGACCAACCTTGCCGAAGCCAAGCTGGCGCGCGAAGCGGAAATCTGTTACGCCACGGTGGCGATGGTGACGGATTACGACTGCTGGCACCCCGATCACGACCACGTCACCGTGGAGATGGTGGTGGGACACTTCCACGCCAACATCAAGCTGGCGCAGGAGATCATCCGGCTGGTGACGAGGCGGGCGCAGGCGGGGTTGACCCGCAAATGCGCTTGTCCGCACGCCCTCGCCGGGGCGATCCTGACCGATCCGGCGGTGATCCCGGCGGAGACCAAACGCAAACTGCAACCGATCATGGGAAAGTATCTCAAATGAGTGAACGCGTCCAAACCGTCGAAGTCAAACTCCCGGTCAACGGCTACCGGATCCTGATCGGCCCCTGGGCCGAGACCAAAGCCGAACTCGCGGAGCTGACCGCGAAACGCCGGACGCTCCGGGTGGCGGACAGCAATACCACCAAACTCCTTCCCCTCGAAGCGGGCGAAACCGAATGGGTATTCCCGGCGGGCGAAGCGTCGAAAACCTTTGAAACGACCGCCCGGCTCTGCGCGGCGGCGGCCAAGGCGGGCTGTGACCGCTCGTCGATAATGGTCGCGCTTGGCGGCGGGGTGGTCGGCGATTTGACCGGCTTTGCGGCGGCGATCTACATGCGGGGGATTGATTTCGTGCAGATTCCGACTTCGCTCTTGGCGATGGTCGATTCGTCGGTGGGGGGCAAAACCGGGGTGGATTTGCTTGAGGGCAAAAATCTGGTCGGGGCGTTTCATCAGCCGAAGCTGGTGCTGATCGACCCCGCATTCCTCAAAACGCTGCCGTTGCGCGAGCGGGTGGGGGCGTTGGCCGAGGTGGTCAAATACGCGGTGATTTTCGACGCTGATTTTTTTGCCGAGCTGGAGCGCGACGCCGAGAAACTGATTGCTCCCGAGCCTGATCCGGTGCTTTTTGCCGAAGTGATTCGCCGCTGCTGTCAGCTCAAGGCCGACATCGTGGCCGAGGACGAGCGCGAAGAGGGCCGCCGGGCGTTGCTCAATTACGGCCATACTTACGGGCATGCGGCCGAGATGCTGTCGGATTTCCGTTTGAGCCACGGCGAGGCGGTGGCGATCGGGATGGTGCTCGCGGGGCGTTTGGCGTACCGCAACGGTTATTGGAGCGGCGAGGAATTCGAGCGGCAGCGGCGGTTGCTGACCCGGCTCGGGTTGCCGACCGGGCTGGATCCTTTGTACTCGCGTGAAGCGATGCTGGAGTTGATGGCCCGGGACAAGAAAAACCGTCAGGGCAAGCGGACCTTTATTCTTCCCGCCGCGATCGGCCGGGCGGAAATCGTGCGGACGCTGGAAGTCGAAGCGGTTCGCGAAGCGATGAAATAAGCGGTGGAGACTGAATGCAAATGACCGATCGCGAAGCGTGTATCCTCTGCAATATGATTTCGGGGATCGGATATATCAAGTACCGGGCGCTGGTGGAGGCATTCGGCACGCCGTCGGCGGCGTTGGCGCAACCGGTTGAGCGTTTGTTGACGGTGCCGGGCATCGGGCCGCAGTTGGCGGAGCGGGTGGTGCGGGCGCCGGAGGAAATTGACTTGGCCGGGGAGCTGGCATTTGCCGAGCGCGGCGCGGTACGGATATTGACGTTGCTGGACGAGGCGTATCCCAAAGTGTTGCGGAATATTTACGATCCGCCGCTGGTGTTGTACATACGCGGCGTGTTGCCGGAGTTTGGGCGGGGCAATGCTTTGGCGGTGGTGGGGACGCGGCGGATGTCGCGTTATGGCGAGGAGATGACGCGTCAGATAACAAGCGACGCGGTGGCGGCGGGGATGGTGATTGTGTCGGGTTTGGCCAATGGGGTGGACACGGTGGCGCACCACGTTACGGCGGAGAGCGGGGGGATTACGGTGGCGGTATTGGGGGGTGGGCTGGCGCGGTTGCAGCCGCAGGAGAATGTGCCGTTGGCGCGGGAGATTATTGCGGCGGGGGGGGCGGTGATAACGGAATTTCCGATGAATTTTCCGGTGAGTCGGACGTCATTTCCGAGGCGGAACAGGATTGTGGCGGCGTTGGCGGATGCGGTGCTGGTGACGGAGGCGGGGTTGGAGAGCGGGGCACTCATTACCGCCAATTTGGCGGCGGATCGCAAGTTGGTGATGGCGGTACCGGGGCGGGTGGACAATCCGCAATCGCGGGGGTGTCATGAATTGTTGAAGAACGGGGCGACGCTGGTGGAGGATTTTGCGGATGTGGCGCAGGCGATGGGGTTTGGTTTATTGCCGTTGGAGGAAGTACGGGAGGGGGAACTTGAATATGATCCGGGGGCGGTGACGGATTTGAGTAATGAGGCGCGGCGGATACTGGGGTTATTGGATGGCGGGGAGAAGAGTTTTGACGAGTTGGCGGCGGCGAGTTTGTTGGATGCGGGGTTGATGAGTTCGATTTTGATGCAGTTGGAGTTGAAGATGTTGATCCGGCGCTCGGCCGACCAGCTGTACTGTAGAAGGTAAAAAAAAGCGCCGCAGGCTCAAAAAAAAATAAAAAAAAGCGCGAAGCGCCAACCCCGCCCTCCGTCGTACGGAGTCGCCGTCCAGGGGGCGAACACCCCTGGTCGCTCGCTAAAAAGCGAGCGAAGCTAAGCGAAGCGCTCCCCCCAATGTCGGCGGAGCCGACGCCTCTCTGCGAAAGCGAGGTCGGCAGCCGTGTCACGAAGTGACCGGCGAACGACATCGAGCGAAGCAGGGCGGGGGCGTGGATTATGGAGTTGAGTGTGAACGCTGGCGCGGCCGGTCGCTCCGGACGCGGTCGCGTCCTCCGCTCGGGCCGGGCTCAGCGGCGGAACTTTGTTCCGCCTTTCTGAGCTGGGGCTTCGCCCGGGGCGGGGGAGGCGAGGTTCCACCTCGCACACCGCCAAAGGGCTCCGCGCCCTTTGGAAACCGCGCAAGGGCACTGCCCTTGACCGGGGTACCGGCACAGGGCACGCAGAGGAGCCCTTGACCGGGGTACGGCACAGGGCACGCAGAAGGACACCGGATAACTCTTGAAGAGGAACACGTATGCAAAACTTCATCACCCGCCACCGCTGGCTACTCATTTTGCTCCTCGCCGGCATCGTCCTCCACCTCCTCCTCATCCTCCCCGGCCTCTCCACCAATAACCCCGAAGCCTTCTTCTCCCGCCCCGACTCCCCCGGCTACCTCGGCCCCGGCCGCGCCCTCGCCGTCAACCACGCCTATCTAAGCGACATCGACGGCGGCCCCCACCTCG
>JBFWIO010000082.1:0-9781 GCA_050255955.1 Victivallaceae bacterium | reverse complement strand
CTCATTCATCCCCACCAGCCCGATCGTGCTGAAGTGCTGGTCGAGCGATGGCAAATAAGTTTTGGTGTAGGGCAAAAGGTCGCCGGCGAGGTGCTGGCGGACCACTTTGCGCTTGATTTCGAGCGACTCTTTGGCGAGCTCGATCAGCCGTTCCAGCCGGGCGAAGAATTCGTCCTCGGTTTTGGCAAGATAGCCGATACGGGGAAGATTGATGGTCACCACACCGATCGAACCGGTCTGCTCGCCTGCGCCGAAGAGGCCGCCGGTTTTGCGCCGGAGTTCGCGCATGTCCATCTGCAGGCGGCAGCACATCGAGCGGACGTCGCCGGGATTGAGGTCGCTGTTGATGAAGTTCTGGAAATACGGCAGCCCGTACTTGCCGGTGACGGTGAAGAGAAGCTCGGCGTTTTCGCTGTCGAAGTTGAAATCCTTGGTCACATTGTAAGTCGGGATGGGAAAGGTGAAAATCCGGCCGTCGCGGTCGCCCTCGCTCATCACTTCGAGGAAAGCGCGGTTGATGAGGTCCATCTCAAGCTGGTACTCGCCGTAACAGCGGTCGTCGCAGAGCTTTCCCCCGATGATCACCGGGTGATCGCGCAAATCCTCCGGCACCACCCAGTCAAACGTAAGGTTGGTAAACGGCGTCTGCCCCCAGCGGCTGGCGATGTTGAGTCCGAAAACAAACTGCTGCATCGCTTGTTTGACGCTGCGGTATTCGAGCTTGTCCTCGCGGACGAAAGGCGCGAGCAAAGTGTCAAACGAACTGAACGCCTGCGCCCCGGCCCATTCGGTCTGGAGGGTGCAAAGGAAGTTGACGATCTGACCGAGCGCGGTGTCGAAGTGCTTGGCCGGCTTGGCGCTCGCCCGCCCGCTGTTGCCGACGAAGCCGCGGGTCAGCAAGTCGCGCAGACTCCACCCCGCGCAATACCCGACGATCCCGCAGGAGAGGTCGTGCAAGTGAAAGTCGCCCGACTTGTGCGCCTCGGCGATTTCGGCGGGATAAATGTTGGCCAGCGTGTAATTGGCGACCACCGAGCCGGAGACGTGGTTGAGCAAGCTCGCATAGGAGTATCCGGCGTTGGAATTCTCATTGACCCGCCAGTCCTCGTGACCGAGGTAGGAGGCCATCAGCTCCTGGACGTCCATCAGCAGCTGCTTTTGCTCACGAATCTTGCCGTGCTGGGCGCGATAGAGAATGAAGGCCTTGGCCGCGCCGGAGAGGCCGCGCTTGATGAAAGACTGTTCGACGAGGTCCTGCACCAGCTCGATGTCGGGGATATTGTCGGGCCGGTCGAAGTTCCTTTTGCAGAGTTCATCGACCACGTCGCCGCTGATCCGGGCGGCGATTTTGTCATTGCCGGTTCCGGCGGCGGCAAGCGCCTTGGCGGCGGCCAACGTGATGCGGCCGCGGTCAAAGGCGACCAGCCGTCCGTCACGCTTGCGCAATTGCAGAATGGATTCCATCCGTCTCGCTCCTCAAAATTGATAAACGGGCGCGACGACGGACTGCCGGAAAACCGGCGGGCAAGCAGGATGCCAAAACATACCAAACTCCATGTGTCGTGCGCACATTACCGTCCCGCCCCGGCGTTTGAGAGGCGAAACGAAGTTGATGATATTGATTGCTGCGGGCTCCGACTTTGACGGTTGCGCGACAGCCGCGGACTTTCACCGCGATTCACCGCACCGGCAATCAAACTAACGTCCAATATATAGTGTCCCTGTCGATAATCAAGCCAATTTTATCACAATATATAGATTTTTTGCAAAAATAATTCAATACGGCGCCGTATCCCTCCGGAGCGGATTTGTGAGCGAAAACCCGCCGTTCCGATTGCCGGAGAAGAGATTGCGGTGTATAGTAAAGGCATGAGCGATCCGCATATCAATACCGAGCGGCTGACCGCCGCCTTCACGCTGAGCGTGATCGGCGGCTTCCTTGACATCTACACGTTTCTGTTCCGCGGCGAAGTCTTCGCCAACGCGGTGACCGGGAATATGGTGCTCTTCGGCCTCCACCTTGCCAGAGGCGAGTGGCAGCTCTGCGGCAAGTATCTCCTGCCGATCTTCTTCTACGCGCTCGGGGTGTTCGCCGCCGAGTGGATCAGCGACCGCGCACCGGTGTCGCGCCGTTACAACTGGCACCAGCTGGTGATCGCGCTCGAATTGCTCTGCCTCGCGCCGGTGGTCTTTGTTCCCTTCGGCGAATGGGATTACGCGGTCAACGCGCTGATCTCGTTTGTGTGCGCGCTCCAGGTGCAGACCTTCCGCCGGGTTCAGGGCCTGCCCTTTGCCTCAACGATGTGCACCGGCAACCTCCGCAGCGGGGCCGAAGCGGTATTCCGGGCGGTAACCGGGGGTGACCGTGAAGAGCTTCACAAAGCGTTCCGCTACTTCGGCGTGATCGGCTTTTTCATTTTCGGCGCGGCGGCGGGAGCCTTGATCCTGACCGGCTTCGGGCACTACGCGCTCCTCCTCGCTCCGGCCGGGCTGGCCGCGGTGTTCTTTTTGATCGCCCCCGGCGAGCGCTGAGCGGTCCGGAGCTTATCCGGGGCACCGGCGATTTTCCGGTTTGCATTTCGCTTTTGCCGGATTATAGTGAAAGCAATTTCAATATTCAGCAGGGGGACGATATGAAAATCTGTCGCGCTTTTTTGCATGGCACCGCCGGAGCGCTGGCGGCGATCGCGTTGGCCGCGCCCTTTGACCTCGACGGTTGCACCGGCATCACCCTCAAGGCCAGAAACGGTGACATCGTCTACGGCCGAACTCTCGAATGGGGCTCTTTTGACCTCGGTTCACGGCTGGTGATCTTCCCGCGCGATTACCAATACCGCGCCGTACTCCCCGCGGGAATGCGCGGACTCGACTGGACCGGACGCTACGGCGTCGCCGGAATCGACGCGCTGCAATCGGGCTACCTGCTCGACGGCATCAACGAAGCCGGGCTCGCCGGAGGGCTATTTTACCACCCCGGCTTCGCCGAATACAAGCCATGGTCGCCCGAGCTGGCCGGACGGGCGCTGCCGCCGACCCAGGTGCTCAATTATCTGCTCTCGAGTTGCGCCAACGTCGCCGAAGTCCGGCAGGCGCTCGACCAAATCACCGTGGTCAGCGTGGTGGAACCCGCGCTCGGCATCGTCGCCCCGGTGCATCTGATGGTCACCGAGCCCGGCGGCAAGCAGATCATCATCGAGTGGAACGACGGCAAAGTAAAAATCTACGATTCCAAAGTCGGAGTGATCACCAATTCGCCGAACTACGACTGGCACTTGACCAATCTTCGCAACTACGTTGAACTGACGGACAAACCGCATCAGGAGATCGACCTCGGCAAGCTCCGGGTCTCTCCGCTCGGCGGCGGCAGCGGGATGCTGGGCCTGCCGGGCGACTTCACCCCGCCTTCGCGCTTCATCCGGGCGACAGCTTTTGTCGCCACCGCGCGGCCGCTTCCGGACGGCGCGGAGGGTATCTACGAAGCGTTCCGGATCCTCGACAACTTTGACGTGCCGCTCGGCAACGCCGAGAGCGACGGTCACAAGCCCGCTGCGGGGATGCGGAGCTCGACCATCTGGACCATCGCCCACAACCTCGCCGGTCGCCGGCTCTTTTATCACACCCAGAATGACCGCCAAGTCCAGTCGGTCGAGCTCAAGCGCATCGATTTCGGGGCGCTCAAAGAACCGGTGGTGATGACTCTTGACAACGGCAGTCAGGCGGTAAAAGACCGGACGCCGGATTTAGAAAAATAAAATTTCCCCATACGCCCGGCCGGAATGCGCGCGCCGTTTTTTGCCGCACCGGCATCTTGAACGCCGAGCGGGACGGGCGGCGTTCTGGCGGTTTTCACCTCGAAATTCCCCTCTGATTTGTAATATCCCCGGATCAGGACTATATTACCACTTCAAAAGAGCCGATGGCAACAGACTTTGCAGGCGACCGCAAGAACTTTCGAACGCGACTCAAAACAAAAATGCAAACAAGCCTGAGACATCCGCCGAAGCGTTTCGGCCCCGGTGGCGCCGGCGGCAATGGCCGCCGGCTGCTGTTGCTTGCCGTGCTTGCGCCGGCGCTCTGGCTGTTGAGCATGTTCCCGGCGACGCGGCATTTTCTTCATCCCGCGCCGGAATTTCAGCCGGCCGCCATCCTCGCACCACCCGCCGCCGCCTGCCCCGTCCTGCCGGACGCGGCGGCCGCCGAATGCTTTCAGGAGCAGCAATCCCAAACCCAGCAGAACCGCGCCCAGCAGGAATGTTGGGAGCAACCGCCGGGATCCGCCAGCGCCGCATTGCGGACGGCGGGAGAAAACTTCTTTGGAAACCGCACCCGGACATCAGGGTCTTTTCCTGACCGTCACGGAATCATTTTGCCGATCCGCGCCGGACCGGTCCCCCTCGTTTGATTTTCAATACATGCGGCCGCCGCGCCGCAACACCAATCAAATCAAATCAAGGGGAATATGAAGATGGACAAAAACAATCAGCTCGATCTCCGGGTGGTCACCGGATGCCGGAGCAATGACAAGGGAGAACTGCTGAAAACCCTCTCGGTCGCGGCCGCCGGAATGGACGCGCTCCGCGAAACGGATCTCTCCGCCGAAGTCATTGAAGAAAAACTGCTGGCCCGCGAAAAAGAGAACTCAACCGAACTCGAACCCGGCATCATCTTTCCCCACGCCCGTTTGAGCCAGCTCAAAAGAATGGCGGTCATTCTCGCTTTGCCGGACGCCCCTCAGGCGCCGAAAGAGCGGAATATCAACTTCGTTTGTTTATTGCTGATACCGGAAGCGTCCCCGATGCCGGCGCTCAAACTGATGTCGCACCTGGCCAACTGCCTGCGGACGAATGAAAGCCGTCAGGTCCTGTTCCGGCTGATCGCAGACAACGATCTGCCGCAATTGCGCGAAATGCTCACCCCCGACGAAAAGAAAATTCTCTGCGCCCGCGACCTGATGACCGGTTGCCGCTGCCGGCTTGAGCCGGAAATGCCGCTGCGCGACGCCACCAGGCAAATGCTTGAGCACCATGTCGAAATCGCACCGGTGCTCAAAGACGGCCGCGTGATCGGCGAAGTTTCCTGCTCCGAACTCTTCAAACTCGGCATCCCCGACTTCTTCAGCCAGCTCAAAAGTGTCGGCTTTATCCGTTACTTCGACCCGTTTGAAAACTACTTCGCCCTCGAAGCGAAGTCAAAGGTCGCGGATGTGATGACGCGCAATGTCCGACGTTTTCCCGACGACATTACCCTGATTGAAATCGTTTTCGCCATGACGGTTGAAAAAATTCCGCTGCTGTATATCGTCGACCGTGAAGACCGGCTCATCGGCGTCATCGACCAGACCGTTCTCCTGGAACGAATCATCAATCTGTAATGGAGTTCTGAATTATGTTTTTTCCCGAAGCGGCTTCCCGTTTTTTGTTATCTCCGGGGGGACTCGGAGTGATGATTTTCGTCATTGTCTACATCCTCATCGCCTCTGAAAAAGTTGAAAAAGCAGTCGCCGCGGTGCTCGGCGCCGGCGTTATGGCCGCCTGCGGCGTCGCCGAAGTGCCGGCGATGCTCGCCAAGATCGATCTCAATGTTCTCGCACTGCTGATCGGGATGATGATCATCGTCAACATCATGGCCTCAAGCGGCGTTTTTGAATGGATCGCGGTGATGATCGCCCGCCAGTCGCGGGGCAACGGAGTGCTCATCGTGATCGAATTCATGCTGGCCACCGCCTTCGTCTCGGCCCTTATGGACAATGTCACCACGGTCATTCTGATGGCTCCGGTAACCATCCTGATCTGCCAGTTCCTGCGGCTGCCGGTTGCGCCTATCCTGATTCTGGAGGCGGTCTTTTCCAACATCGGGGGGACCGCGACACTGGTCGGCGACCCGCCCAATATCCTGATCGGCGCAAGCTGCAAGCTGTCTTTCAACGAGTTTCTCTTCAACCTTGCCCCGGTGGTCACGCTGATCGCCGTCACCCTCCTTGCCGTGATGGTGCTGGTCATGCGCAAACATCTCAAAACCACTCCCGATGTGATCAAGCAGGTGCTGCTGACCGAGCCGTCGCGGGCAATCCTCGATCCGGTCCGCCTCAAACGTTCACTGGCGATTTTCGGACTGACTCTGCTCGGATTTTTCACCACCCGGCTGACCAAAATCGACGCCGGAGTGATCGCCATGCTCGGCGCCTTTTTGATGGCGCTGGTCTGCGGAGCCGAGCTGGGAAAGAAGCTCGAAAAGGTCGAATGGCCGACCATTATGTTCTTCTGCGGCCTCTTCATGATGGTCGGAGCGCTCGAAATCAACGGGGTTTTTGAGGAATTGGGCCAGGCGATGCTGCGTCTGACCGACGGCAACTTCGGCATGACGCTGATGATCATTCTATGGAGCAGTGCGATCCTCTCGTCGATCATCGACAACATTCCGCTGGTCATCGCGATGATTCCCCTGATCCAATCGATCATCCCGAGCTTCGCGGCGTCAATGGGGTACACCGAGACCGCGGCCATCCGGTTGCATGTCGCCGAACCGCTTTTCTGGGCGCTCGCGCTCGGCGCCTGTCTCGGCGGCAACGGCACGCTGATCGGCGCCTCGGCCAACGTGGTGATCTCGCAAGTGGCGCGCAAAAACGGCTATCATCTTTCGTTTCGCGAGTTCACCGCTTACGGGTTCCCGCTGATGATCCTGAGTTTGCTCATCTCAAGCGGCTATTTGTATTTCCGCTATCTTCATTGATAACGAAAAGAGGCCGCGGTGCGGTTGGCGATTTTGACCAGAATCAGCATCACCGGCACCTCGACCAGCACCCCGACGATGGTTGCCAGCGCCACCGGCGAAGCCGTACCGAAAACCGCGATCGCCACCGCCACCGCAAGCTCAAAGAAATTCGACGCTCCGATCATCCCCGCCGGAGCGGCGATGTCGTGCGGAAGCTTCAGCCACCGGCAGGGAATGTAGGCGATGAAGAAGATCAAAAAGGTCTGAATCACCAGCGGAATCGCAATCAGCACAATGTGAAGCGGATTTGCGATGATCACGCTTCCCTGAAACGAAAAGATCAGCACCAGCGTCAGCAGCAATCCGCCGATGGTGACACGGTTGAATTTGGGCAGAAAACGCTTTTCGAAGTACGCCGACCCCCTGCCCCTGATCACCGCGTGCCGGGTGAAAATCCCGCCGGCAAGCGGAATCACCACAAAAAGCAAAACCGAGAGAATCAGCGTGCTCCACGGCACCGCGATATCGCTCAGGCCGAGGAGAAACTTGACGATCGGGATGAAGGCGACCAGGATGATCAGGTCGTTGGTCGCCACCTGAATTACGGTATAGGCCGGGTCGCCTTTGGTCAAATGACTCCAGACGAAAACCATCGCGGTACAGGGGGCCGCCCCCAGCAGCACCGCGCCGGCGAGATAGTCGCGCGCCAGCTCCGGCGCGATCCACGGCTTGAAGACGACAAAAAAGAACAGCGCCGCGATGCCGTACATGGTAAAAGGCTTGATCAGCCAGTTGACCACCCAGGTCACATAGAGCCCGCCGGGATTGCGCCCGACGTTGCGGATGCTCTCAAAGTCCACTTTCATCATCATCGGGTAGATCATCAGCCAGATCAGCACCGCGATCGGGATCGAGACCTGATCGTACTCGAAGCGGCTGAGAAAAGCCGGGATGCCGGGCAGATACTTCCCGATCAAGACCCCGGCGACCATGCAGAAAATCACCCATAGCGTCAGATACTTTTCAAAAAAACCGATCCCGGAAATATCTTTTTTTTCCATCTTCTCCCTCACTTGTGTTGATCCATCGCCGTGTTCACCGCGTGGTCCGCCAGCACCTCCAGCAGCAATACGGTGGATATCATCTCGATTGCCAGAATGCCGATCATGATGGCGATCTGGTATTGAATCGCCGTCATCGGATTCGAGCCTCCCAGCATCTGCCCGGTCATCATGCCGGGCAGCGAAACAATCCCCAGCGTCGCCATCCCGGCAATCTGCGGCATGATCCCGGCGCGCAGCGAAACTTGCATAAACGGTTCGAGCGCCTCTCTCCGGTTGGCGCCGCAGAGCAATCGCAGCTCATACTCCGGACGCTGGTCGCGCAACTGGCGAAAAAATCGCTCCAGCACCACCACATTGCTGCGCAAGGAGTTCCCCAGCAGCATCCCGCCGATCGGAATCAACAGCGCGGCGTCCGAAGCGCTTTTGCCGGCAATCACCCAGACAAAATAGAACAAAACGCCGAGAAACGCCCCGGTCATCGCCGCGAATGCCGCCGGAAACAGCACCCTGACCGGCAATTTGGCCTGACGCAGCGCCGTCCACGCCGCCACCGCGGTCATGATCAGCACCCAAAAGAGATTAATCCAGAGCGAATTCCACGCAAAAACAAAACGCAAATACAATCCGACCAGCAGCAGCTGCACCGACATCCGCCCTGCCGCCCACAGCGTATCGCGTGCAACCGCAAGCTTGTAGCGCGCCGAGAGCCAAAGCACCGGCAGCAGCAGCGAATATGCCGCCGCCATGCCGAAAACACTCAATTCGATATCGCGATTCATGGCCTCTCCTTTCGCAGCCGCCGGTCTTCCAGGCGAAATTCCAACGGGAACGCATTGCTGAATACCGGATCGTGCGTGACCGCGAGCATGGTTACCGGAAGCCGGGACAGGATTTCAATGACCTGATCTTGCGCCGCGCGGTCCAGCGCCGCGGTGATCTCGTCGGCGAGCAGGAGTTCGCGACCGAGCAGCAGACCGCGGGCGATGGCGATCCGCTGTTTTTCACCGCCGGAGAGTCTCGCCGCCGGCTGCCGGAGAAGGTCTTCGTTGAGGCCGAGGAGGGTGAGAACTTCGGCGATCCGCTCCGGACCGGGCCGTAAACGCGCATTTTGCCGGAAACAAAACGGCAGCAGCAACGCTTCGCGCGCCGTTTCCGCGCCCATCACCGGCTCCTGGGGGAGAAAAACGATCCGGCGGCGAATCTCTCCGAGCGTCGCCGGCGAAAGTTCAATGCCGTCGATTTTAACCGATCCGGCATCAATCGGGTGCAACCCCGCCAGCGCCCGCAGAAGCGAGGACTTGCCGCACCCGGAAGCCCCCGAGAGCACCGCTTTTTGCCCTTTGCAGAGCTCAAATGTTACGCATGAACACAGCTCGCGATTGGCCGCCGAGATGGTCAGATTTGCCGCGTTGATCATTGACTTGGTTCCTTTCCGGCGCCTATGGCGGTGATCTCGTCAGCGGAGATGCTCCGGGAGTTTTTCGACAAACGCCCTGATTTGGTCGCGCACCCGGCGGTAGCAGTCGAGCTTCGCCTCCTCGCTGTCGCACGCCGCCGCCAGCCGCGGCGGGTCGTCGAACCCGGCGTGAATCACTTTGGCATCGCCGGGAAACCACGGGCAGTGCTCGCGGGCATGGCCGCAGACGGTGACCACGTAATCAAACTTGATTCCGGCAAGCTCGTCGAGCAACTTCGAGTGATGGCCGGAGATATCCACTCCCGCCTCGGCCATCACTTTGACCGCGTATGGATTGAGGCCGTGCTTCTCGATCCCGGCGGAAAAGGCTTCAAAGAGATCGCTTTTGAGCGCCCTCGCCCACCCCTCGGCCATCTGGCTCCGGCAACTGTTGCCGGTGCAAAGAAACAATATTTTCTTTTGTTTATTCATTCTCCTGTGTCCTTTTTCGCTTTGCCTAAAACTTTCCCGTCACTTTCGCAATCGGAATTTTGAATCAAATCAAGCCTGTCCGAAGTGATTACCGGATCTTTTTCAAGATGTTTTTCAA
>JBFWIO010000081.1:0-9789 GCA_050255955.1 Victivallaceae bacterium | reverse complement strand
GTCGTTGTCTTCGATCTTATTGTCGTTGTCGCAGCGATGCTTGCCGACGTTGATGACGTCGCCGGGCTTGATGTTGCGGATGGCGTAATCGAACGCCATTTTGGCGTCGTTCCGGCCGGCGCCGTGGACCTTGTAGGCGATGCAGGGCTTCTTGAGAATGCGGATCAGCTTGGTCGCCTCAAAAACGTCGTCGAGCTGGAAGCGTTCGCCGCCGATCTTTGAATGCACGCTGCCGCAATTGAAGAACGGCACGGCGTGAAAATCGACCAGATTGAGGGTGTCCACCCAGTAATGGGTATCGACGTTATGCCCGGCGCAGCCGATCACCAGATTGCGTTTTCTGGCATGTTCGACCCAGCGTTTGAGGGTGTCCGCGTCTTTGGCGGCAAAGAGGTCGTCAACCAGCGCGCCGTGGAAATATCCGGCCACCGCGCCATAACCGACAGACTGGTCAATCGCCGCTTCCATATTGGGAAGCAAGCGACCGTTGAGCTGGGCGACCCACTGCATTTTGCCGCCTTCGGCGAGGTATTTGGCGGTTGCTTCGATCACGTGCGGGGTTTCGTTGTTGGTGACGAAGGTGTTGATCCCGGCTTTCCAGGCACGCTCCCAGCTTTCAAAAATCTGTTCGCGGGTGTGAAACGAACGCATTGCAATGTCCCGCTCCTCATTCTGGTGGCTGTAGCCGCCGAAAGGATTCGCCCCGATCAGAAGTTTGGTAAACTTGAGTCCGCAAAAGTCGACCGTTTTGAGCATAGCCGCGCCCTTTCCTCATTTTTTGGCCGTTTACTGGATTGCATTTCAGTACATTGAACGATACATTACACTGCTTTTCCGGGGATTTCCTCCCAAAAAAGGGCAAAAAGTATGCAAAAAACGTCAAAAACAGCGGCACACGGCTTTTTCGACCCGATCGAGCTTGACCGCAAATTCCCGGTCTCGTTTCCGGCATTCCAGACGCCGCCGGACGAGCCGCATGTGCACAATTGCTTTGAAATCGGTCTTTGCAAGCGCGGCGCGGGGGTGTTCATCATCGGCAACAAGGTATTCACTTGCTCGACGGGTGACGCGGTGTTCATCAACCAGCATGAATTCCATATTCTTCAGCGCGATGTGCCGCAGAATTCGGAGTGGCGGTTCGTCTATCTTGACCCGATCGGGCTGTTGTCGGGACAGATCCGGCTTGACGAGGAGATTTTCGCGATCCGGCGCTTTGCCGGGGAGGAATTTTCAAATGTCGTTCATCCGCAGGATCACCCGGAATTGACGATGCTTACCGCGTTTTTCGTCGAAGAGCTTGAAAACCGGCGCCGGAATTTCGAAAGCTCGGCCCGCGCCGCGCTGTGGGCGATTTTGACGCTGCTTGCGCGAATCACGCCGAAAAACCCGCCTCCGGAAAACATGGCGGGCGAGCGCGAAACGCTCTATCCGGCGCTGAAATACATCGCAAGCCACTACGCCGAACCGGTTTCGCTCGAAAAACTCGCAAAACTCTGCAACTGCAGCGTCTCCACCTTCCGGCGCGTCTTTTCGCGGACGATGAACGCGCTGCCGTCCGAATACATCGAGGATTTCCGGCTGAAAAACGCCCAGATTCAGCTTTCGCAAAGCGCGCGCGGCATCTGCGAAATCGCGCTCGAATCCGGCTTCGGCAGCGTCTCGAACTTCAACCGCCAGTTCAAAAAACGCTTCGGCATCCCGCCGGGCGAATATCGCAAAAAAAATTGAAGCCCGCATTTGCGGGCTTCAAAAAACCTTCGCCTCTTACATCGCGTCGGGAACGTCGATGGTCAGCGTTTTCAGCACATCGGTGAGGACTTCGCGGGTCGCGGCGCACATTGCGAGGCGCGCGGCGGCGAGCTGCGAAGTTTCCGCGGTCAAAACCGGGCATTCACGGTAGAAGCGGTTGAAGCCCTTGGCCAGATCGAGCGCGTATTCGACCAGATTGGAAACATCGCGCCGTTCGGCGGCGGTCCGCAGCGCGGCGGGATAAAAGGCCGCCAGCATGGAGAGATCCTTCTCCTCCGGCTTGACCAGCAAATTCCAATCGACACGGGCGGCGTCGAAATCGATCCCGCGTTCGCGCGCCTTGCGCTCGATCGAGCTGATCCGGGCGCAGGCATACTGGACGTAGGGCCCGGTGTCGCCCTCAAAGCGCACGCTCGCGGCGGGGTCAAAAAGCATCGTGGTTCTGGCATTGAATTTGAGCAACATGAATTTCAGCGCCCCCATCCCGATGATGGCGCCGCGGCGGGCGAGCTCCGCTTCGCTGACGTCTTCGCCGGCGCGTTCGCGGCAGCCCTCGGCGGCAAGCGTGCTCATCTCGGCAAAGAGATCGTCGGCGTCAACCACCGTCCCCTCGCGACTCTTCATCTTGCCGGTCGGCAGATTGACCATGCCGTAGGAGAGGTGAAAGAGATCGTCGGCCCACGCGTAACCGAGCTTCTTCATGATCGCAAAAAGCATCTGAAAATGGAGATTCTGCTCGTCGCCGACCACCCAGATCATCGACTGCGGCTGATAATCCTGCTGCTTGAGGAGGGTCGTCCCGATGTCCTGGGTGATATAGACGCTGGTGCCGTCGCTGCGGAGAACCACCTTGTCGCCGAGCTTGCCGAGCGAAGCGATCACCGCGCCGTCGGGACGGCGGGTGAAAACGCCCTTTTCGAGCCCCCGGGCAATGATGTCTTTGCCCAGCAAATAGGTTTCGCTCTCAAGATAGGTATGGTCAAAATGAATTCCCATGGTGTCGTAGGTCACCTCAAATCCGGCGAAAACCCAATCATTCATTTTGCGCCAGAGCGCGCGCACATCGGGATCGCCGGCTTCCCAGTCCTGAAGCATTTTCTGGGTGGCGCGGCCGATTTCGGTTTCGAGGAAGAGGTCTTCGCTGTCCTTGTCCGCGAGTTCCGGCCGGGCCGCCTTGAGCGCCTTGATCTCTTCACCGAGGGCGATGTTGAATTTAACGTAATATTTACCGACCAGGTGGTCGCCTTTGATTCCGGAGGACTCGGGGGTTTCGCCGTTGCCGTAACGCAAATAGGCCATCATCGACTTGCAGATGTGAATCCCGCGGTCATTGACCAGATTGATTTCAAAAACCGTATGTCCGACCCGTTTCAGCAGCGAAGCGAGCGACATTCCGAGCGTATTGTTGCGGACGTGGCCGAGGTGCTGCGGCTTGTTGGTATTGGGGGCGGAGTATTCGATCAGAATCCGTTTGCGGTCACTTTCGCCAAGCTTGCCGAGCTCAAAAAGCCGGGCGATGTCGCTTAGCGAAGCCCGGTGTACCGCGCCGGGGCGCAAGGTTACGTTGACGAAGGCCTTGACGGCCGCCGCCGCTTCGACATCGGGGTGGCCGGCGAGGAACGCCGCCACTTCCGCCGCCGCCGCCATCGGGTTGCCGCCGCAGAGTTTGCCGAAGCGGAAACAGTTGATGGTCAGATCTCCGGCCATATCGGCCGGGGTCCGTTCGGGAGCAATCACGGTATCTTTGGGGAACGACGGATACTTCCCGGCCAGAAAGGCGGAAAGTTCGGACATCAGTTGAAATTGCTGCATCGTGGTTAATTCCGAAGTTGAATCAAAGCGAGGTTTTCAAAACTTTGGTCTCGCCGCCTGGCTCAAGCGGCTGGATTTCGTAGGGGCCGTAGCAGAACGGCACCAATGCGGTCACGCCGGGGGCGAGTTCGGTCGAAGTGCCGTCACCGCCCGCGTTGAGGGCGCGGCCGATGCGAACCGGCCGATTAACCGCACTGATCAGATGGCAGCTCGCCGAAGTGGCGGTATCGTCGAACCAGATATCCCGGAGCCGCAGATCGTCTACCGCGAAATAGCGGCAGTTGCGGACGATCGAGAACTTCCGGTTGTGCGACACCGCATCGGAAACTCCGGAAATGCGGGGCGTGGTGCGGTTGGTGAAGTTGATCGAAGCCATTCCCTTTTCGACATGGAGTTCGCGACTGTTGCCTTCGGCGTCGAGCCGGCCCCAGTCGCTGACGCGATAGGTGGTATCGCTGCTCTGCTGGATTTCGAGGATCAGGTTGCCTGCGCCGATGGCGTGGAGGGTGCCGGAGGGGATGAAATAGGCGTCGCCTTCGATAGACTGGTAGACTTGCATCAGGTGTTCGACTTCGGCTGAATTGAGGCGGTCGCGCAACTGGACTTTGGTGGCGCGCGGGCTCAGTCCGGCGAGGATTTTGGCGTCTTTGGCGGCGGAAATGATGTACCACATTTCGGTTTTCGGTTCAGCCCCGCCGCCGAGGCGAACGCAGGCATCTTCATCGGGGTGGACCTGAAGCGAGAGCCGCTCACCGGCGTCGATCAGTTTGACCAGAAGCGGAAAGGGCTTGTTCGGCGAAATTTTGCTGCCGGTGAGGTGAACGCCGTAGTGATTCAGGACTTCGCGGAACGTCCGCCCGGCGAGCGGTCCGGCGGCGACTGTGCTCATGGCGTCGTCGCGGTCGGAGAGCTCCCAGGATTCACCGACGGGGGCGAGTTCGGCGGGAACTTCGCGGCCGAGAACATCGTGCATCCGGGTGCCTCCCCATATCCGCGACTGGTAGATCGGTTTGAAGGTCAGCGGGTAAAGGCATTTGCTGTCGATCCAACTTGTCATTTTTGCTCCTCCCCGGGTTCGGTCAGGGCCGTGCATTTCTCGATCAGCCGGGCCGGAAGGCGCGACAATTTCTGTTCTCGATTGACACAGGCGAGGGTGACGAAGCCGGTGGCGAGAATTTTTTCACCGAACCGGACTTCACTGACGACTACCAGTCGAACGCCTTTGGCTTCTCTGACCCAGGAGGAGAACGTCAACAGTTCGTCGTAGTGGGCTGAGCTGTGGTATTTGCAATAGGCTTCGGCGACGGGCAAAAAGAAGCCCATTTTTTCGAGTTCGCTGTAGGGCAGACCGATTGAGCGGAGCATTTCGGTTCGGCTGCGTTCGAAATATTCGAGGTAATTGGCATAATAGACCACGCCCATCTGGTCGGTGTCGGCGTAGGGTACCCGGTACTCCATCGAATGCTTCATCATTGCCACCTTCTATCTGTTGCCGCCTGCTGGCGGCGTTGATTCAGTCCATGCGCCCGCGGTCAAGGGCAGTGCGCTCCGCGTGCCGTTGCGCGAGTCCCCCGGTCAAGGCCAGTGCGCTCCACGTGCCCTGTGCCGTACCCCGGTCAAGGGCAGTGCACTCCGCGTGCCCTGTGCCGTACCCCGGTCAAGGGCAGTGCCCTTGCGCGGAGTCAAGAGGGCGCGGAGCCCTCTTGCGGTGTGCGAGGCAGCGCCTCGCCGTTCCCGCTCCGGGCGAAGCCCCAGCTCAGAAAGGCGGAACAAAGTTCCGCCGCTGAGCCCGGCCCGAGCGGAGGACGCGAATGCGTCCGGAGCGACCAGCCGCGCCAGCGCCCGCCCTCGATACGCTATCCCAAAACTTCCCCCCGAGCCGATAGAGCGTCAGCGACCGGCTCGCTATCCCGAGGGCGACGGTCGCCCCTGCTTCGCTCGATGCCGTTCGCCGGTCACTTCGTGACACGGCTGCCGACCTCGCTATCCCGAGGGCGACGGTCGCCCCTGCTTCGCTCGATGTCGTTCGCCGGTCACTTCGTGACGCGGCTGCCGACCTCGCTTTCGCAGAGTTGCGTCGGCTCCGCCGACATTGGGGGAAGCGCTTCGCTTAGCTTCGCTCGCGTGGATCGCGAGCGACCAGGGGTGTTCGCCCCCTGGACGGCGACCCCGTACGACGGGGAGCGGACGCAAGCTGCGCTTGCTTTTTTTTTAGCCTGCGGCGCTTTTTTTTAGCCTGCGGCGCTTTTTTATTTCTTAATTTTGTCGATGATGCGGGTCACCACATCGTCGAGCTGCAACTCAGTGTTGTCAATCACCTCGGCGTCCGCCGCCGGACGCAACGGCGCAATCGCCCGCGTCGAATCAATCCGATCCCGCTCCGCAATCCCACGCGCCACCTCCGCCAACGTCTGGCCCGCCAGAAGATCCCCCTCTTGCGCCAAACGCCGCCTCGCCCGCTCCTCAGGAGTCGCGGTAATAAAAAACTTCCACCGGGCCCCCGGAAAAATCACCGTCCCAATATCCCGCCCCTCCATTACCACCATCCGCCCGGCCGCCAATGCCCGCTGCTGCTGCTTGAGATACTCCCGCACACAGCCCACCGCCGCCACCGGACTCACCAGCGCCGCCACCTCCGGCGAACGCAACGCCGCCCCCGGAAATTCACCGTTCAACTTCAACTCAAACGCACCGCCGGCATTCAGTTCGTACTCCAGCTTCAAGCCGTTCAACACCTTCGCCAACTTCGCTTCCGTACAATCCTCCGGCCGAACAATTCCACTCCGGATCGCCGCCAGCGTCACCGCCCGGAACATGCTCCCGGTGCTGATGTACGGTATCGTCAAACGCTTCGCCAGCTCCGCCGCCGCCGAGCTCTTCCCCGACGCCGCCGGTCCGTCAATCGCAATCACCTCATCCATACCCCATCCCCCTGGCCGCACGTCACGCCACTCCGGACACGGCAAATACTCGTAAATAATAAAGGCCGGTCATTCGACCGGCCGTGGGACTCAGTTGCCGCTGCGGCCGCGTAGACGACCACTTTTGAGAAACCCGTCGTAATGCCGCATCGTCAGGTGCGACTCCAACTGTCGCATCGTATCGAGCACCACCCCGACCATAATCAGCAAACTGGTGCCGCCGAAGAACTGGGCGACCATAAAGGGAATCCGGAAATTGTTGTAAAGAAACATCGGAAACAAAGCCAGCGCCATCAGAAAAATCGCGCCGCCGAACGTCACCTTGGTCATCGTCCGGTCCAGATAATCCGCCGTCGCATTGCCGGGACTGATGCCGGGAATGTACGCACCCTCTTTTTTGAGGTTCTCCGAAATCTGGATCGGATTAAACTGATTGGCCACCCAGAAGTAACTGAAAGCCAAAATCAGAATGCCGTAAGTCACCGAATAAGCCGCGCCGTCCATCCGGAACCAGGTGGCCAGCTTGTACCACTGCATGTAGACGAAAACCTGCTCCGGAATCATCAGAATCGCTCCCGCGAAAATGATCGGCATCACGTTGGCAAAGTTGACCTTGAGCGGCATGTAAGTCGTGCCGCCGGTAACCTGATTGCCGACAGTCTTGCGCACCATCTGAATCGGCACCCGGCGATAACCCTGCGACAACATGATCGTCGCCGCCGTCACCACCCCGAACACCACCATCAGCAGCAGCAACTGCACCGGCTTGAAAGAAGAACCGTCCGGAGTGCTGCCCTTGATCGCCATCTGAACCAGTTCGATGATCGAGTGCGGCATCCGCGACACAATGTTGATGGTAATAATGATCGAAACCCCGTTGCCGATCCCGCGCTCGGTGATCTGCTCGCCCAGCCACATGAAAACCATGGTGGTGCATGTAATCACAATCACCGTAGTGAAAATAAATGCGGTCTGCGAACCCGTAAAGAGCGGCATCGCCGGCTCCTTGAGCCCGATCCGGCCCGGATTGACCATCGCCATCGCCACCATCACGCCCTGTACCAGACAGACCACAATGGTGAGATAACGGGTGAATTGCGATATCTTCTGCCGGCCGGCATCACCCTCGCGGGCGATCTTTTCCAGCGTGGGAATCACCGGCACCAGAAGCTGCATGATAATCGACGCGGTAATGTACGGCATGATCCCCAACGCACCCAGGGCAAAATGCGCCAGCGCACCGCCCGAGAACAGATCGATCATCGCCATGAAACCGCCGCTGGTCGATCCGGACATCAATTTGATGTACTCTTCCAGCGCCGCCGGGTCAACCCCGGGACACGGAATGTTGCTCGCCACCCGCACCAATAAGATGATCAGCGCGGTAAACAGCAGACGATTCCGCAGTTCCTTGACTTTCCAAAGATTCAAAAATGCAGCAAACATCTTGTTTTCCACCCGTTAGGGATTATCGGCCGTTCGCGGAATGATCCGCGAACGGCCGTTTTGATTACTCGACGACTTCAGCCTTGCCGCCGGCCGCTTCGATCTTGGCCGCAGCCGACGCGGAGAATTTATCCGCCTTGACGGTCAACGCCTTGGTCAATTCGCCATTGGCAAGAACCTTGAGCGGGCGGTCAACCTTGCTCAACAGATTCTTCTCCCGCAGCGTTTCAACATCGACCACTTCGCCGGCTTCGTAGTTGCCTTCGAGCACCGACAAGTTCACCAGCTGATAGTTGATGTGGTCCGGACTCTTGAAGCCGCGCTTCGGCAAACGCCGGAACAACGGAATCTGACCACCCTCAAAATGCGGGCGCTTGGTCGAGCCGGTACGCGATTTCTGGCCTTTTTCGCCGCGACAGGCAGTCTTGCCCATCCCGGAGCTGTCGCCGCGACCGACGCGCTTGCGGCGCTGACGGGATCCCGGCGTGGGACTCAGTTCATGCAATTTCATCTTGTTACCTCAATTATTTCGCATCGGTGGAAAGACCGCGGCGCTCAAGCACACTCTTGCGGGTGCTGAGTTGGGAAATCGCCTTGAACGTAGCCTTGGCCACGTTGGCGGCATTGCCCGCGCCGAGCGACTTGGCCAGCACGTCCTGGACACCGGCCAGTTCGAGGATCGCCCGAACCGCGCCGCCGGCGATCAAACCGGTACCGGGGCTCGCCGGCTTGAGCAGAACCCGCGCACCGCCGAATTTGACTTCGATCTCGTGCGGCAGGGTCTGGCCGTGCATCGGAATCGTGACCAGACTGCGACGGGCGGCTTCACCGCCCTTGCGGATGGCATCGGAGACTTCGTTCGCCTTGCCGTAACCATAGCCGACCCGCCCTTTGCGGTTACCGACCACGATCAGCGCGCCGAAACTGAAGTTCTTGCCGCCTTTGACGACCTTGGCACTGCGGTTGATGCAAATGACGCTTTCGCCCATTTCATCGCCGCCGGCCTCATCGTTCTTAAAATTTTCACGCTTCGCCATGTTTTGCTCCTGCTAAAATTTCAGTCCCTGCTCGCGAGCGGCTTCCGCGATCGCTTTGACGCGACCATGATAGCGGTAACCGGAGCGGTCAAAGACAACTTCGGTAATCCCGGCGGATTTGGCCGCTTCGGCGATGGTTTTGCCGAGCAGCGCCGCGCCTTCGAGATTCGGCTTGGCGTTTTCCGCCTTGAACTTCGCATCCAAAGAGGAAGTCGCGGCGACGGTCACGCCCAGATCGTCATTGATGACCTGGCAATAGATATTGTTGGCAGTGACGCTGACGCAAAGTCTGGGACGAGCTGCGGTGCCGGCCACTTTCTTGCGAATGCGCATATGACGGCGCACACGTTGTTCTTTTCTGTTTTTGACAGCCATGATTCAATCTCCCCACCGGGTTTTACCCGACGGATTTGCCTTCCTTGAGGGTGATCTGTTCATCGACATACCGGATGCCCTTGCCCTTGTAAGGTTCGGGCTTGCGGAAGCGGCGGATGGTCGCGGCGACTTCGCCGACAATCTGCTTGTCGGCTCCCTCAATGAGAATCTTGACGCCGTCGGTGACGGTCAGTTTGACCCCCGCCGGTACCTGATACTCGATCGGGTGCGAATAGCCGAGGTTCAAGGTCAGCTTGCTCCCCGCCAGCGCCGCTTTGTAACCGACGCCGACAATCGACAGCTCTTTCTTGAAACCGGCGGTGACGCCGATCACCATGTTGTTGAGCAGACTGCGGGTGAGGCCCTGCATCGCGCTCGAGGCAAGCGTTTCTTCCGCCTGGCTGACGTGAATTTCCGAGCCCTCGACGGCAACCTTGACCAGCGGCGGC
>JBFWIO010000080.1:0-9888 GCA_050255955.1 Victivallaceae bacterium | reverse complement strand
CACGGA
The DNA here is from genome assembly GCA_050255955.1 of Victivallaceae bacterium. Taxonomy (GTDB): domain Bacteria; phylum Verrucomicrobiota; class Lentisphaeria; order Victivallales; family Victivallaceae; genus JAVBUI01. The sequence goes on along the minus strand of JBFWIO010000080.1, from coordinate 9,882 downwards.
GTCGCAGTCCAGCGCGCGAAAAGCGCTGGTCGCTCCGGCTCCACCGGAGCGAAGCTAAGCGAAGCGCTCCCCTCTGGACGACACCTCTCTGCGAAAGCGAGGTCGGCAGGCGCGTCACGAAGTGACCGGCGGACGACATCGAGCGAAGCAGTTCCCGACCGGAATACGGACTGCTTCGCTCAATCGCGCGTCGCAATTCGCGTTGCTCTTGCGTTGCTTGTTTCGCTCCCGCAGAGAGGTGTTGTTCAGGGGGGAGCGCTTCGCTTAGCTTCGCTCCGGTGGAGCCGGAGCGACCAGGGGTGTTCGCCCCCTGGACGGCGACTCCGTACGACGGAGGGCGGGATTCCGCCTGGCGGCGGGTTTTTTTGGTTTTTTTTCTTTTTTTTACAGGGCAGGAATATGAAACTTTTAGTTACCAACGCACGGGTTGCCGACGGCACCGGCGCACCACTCTATCGCGGCCAGCTCGCCGCCGAAAACGGCCGCATCCTCGCCGTCGCCCCCCACATCCCCCACTTTCAACCCGACCACACCATCGACGCCCACAACCGCATCCTCGCCCCAGGCCTCATCGACGTCCACGGCCACTCCGAACTCTCACTCGCCGCCCACCCCGCCGGCTTCGGCAAAGCCTCCCAAGGCTTCACCACCGAAATCGCCGGCAACTGCGGCCTCGCCCCCTTCCCCCTCACCGACCGCAACCGCTCCCACCTCCAACACCTCCACCGCCAGTACGGCATCACCCTCGACTGGTCCAGCTGCCGCGAATTCCGCCAATCCCTCGCCAGCCGCAACCCCCAAATCGATATCCTCCCCCTCGCCGGACACAACACCCTCCGCTCCGCCGTCGTCGGCTACCAAAAAAAGAAACTCTCCCCCCGCGAACTCAACACCATCATCGACCACCTCCACCAATGCTTCGCCGACGGCGCTCTCGGCCTCTCCAGCGGCCTCATCTATACCCCCGGCTGCTTCGCCGACCGCGCCGAACTCGCCGCCCTCATCCGCGAAGTCGCCCAAGCCGACAAAATCTACACCATCCACCTCCGAAGCGAAGGCAACCTCCTCCTCGAATCCCTCCGCGAAACCATCGACCTCGCCCGCGAAACCGGACTCAAACGACTCCAGATCAGCCACTTCAAAACTTCCGGCCAAGCCAACTGGCCAAAAATGGACGCCGCGATCGCCCTCCTCGAAGAAGCCCGCCGCGACGGCATCGAACTCGGCATCGACCGCTACCCCTATATCGAGTCCATGACCCAACTCAGCGTGGTCGCCCCCCCGGAATGGTCCGAACTCGACGATTGCACCCTCGAAAAACGCCTTCAAGACCCCGCCGAATTTGAACGGCTGGTGAAAAACCTCAACCGCGACTGGAGCACCGTCCGCCTCGCCAACAGCAACGCCGCCGAATTCACCCGCTTCCGCGGCCGCAAACTCCTCGACATCGCCGCCGAATTGAACGAAAGTCCGGCCCGGCTCACCGCCCGCATCCTGCGCGCCGACTGCGCCGGAACCAACGGCGCCTTCGCCGGAATGTGCGAGGAAAATCTCGCCAAAGTGCTCGCCCTCGACTATTGTATGTGCGGCAGCGACGAGAGCGCCCGGCCGGAAGACTTTTCGCTCGGAGCGAGCCACCCCCGCGGCTTCGGCTCCGCCCCCGAATTCTTTCAGCGTCTGCTGCCCAAGCTCGGCCCCGCCGGGGTCATCCACCGCATGACCGGACTCGCGGCGAAACACTTCCGCCTCACCGACCGCGGCTTGCTCAAAGCCGGATTGCGCGCCGACCTGGTCCTGATCGAGCCGGACAAATTCAAGGCCCGGGCGACCTTTGAAGAGCCGCACCGGGCCTGTACCGGAATTGAGATTGTAAAAACGGCTTAAATCCGCCGGAAATCGACGTCGAAATCCGCAATCGACGGATTGGTGCGGAACGTCACTTCGACATCGGCGGGCGCGCGAACTTCAATCCGGAGCACATTGTCGTATTTTTCCCAACGGACCTCGACCGGCCCCCTGACCGTCTGGCGGACGCCGTTGGCGTAGCTCAAGTCCCCGGGCGTCGGACTCACTTCAAACGCCGCCGCACCGGGCTCGGTCATCCGCAAGCCGAGCACGATCCGCGGCAAAAAGTAGAGCGGCGCCGCCGACCAGCCGTGGCAATGACTGCGGGTCGGGAACGCGTCGTCAGCCATATTGAGCGCCCCCGGAAAGGTTTCCCAAACCGTGGTCGAGCCCAGCTTCAGCATCGGGAGATAGTCGCGGTACACCGTTTTGACGATCTCCGCTTCGCAGCCCAATTTCTCCAGCGCCATGTAGTAATAGAGCGCGGCAAACGGCGACGAGACGCCGATCAAATCCGCCGGGGGATTCTTCACCACATCGGCAATCCGCGCTTCTTCTCCCTCGACTTCGAGGCCGAAAAGCACCGCCAGCATCGCGGTATGAACCGCCGCGTCGGCGGAGGGTTTGCCGTTCTCAATCGAGTCCGGCCAAACCCCGCGCTTGCGGTCGTAAACGCTCTTCAGGGCGTCTTTGAGCGCGAGGCGGGCGGCGGCGTAGCGCCCGGTTTCGGCGGTCTTGCCGATCACCCCGGCGCAGGCCAGTGCGGCGTCGATCGCCCCGGCGAGGAACATCGAGTTGTAGATCATAATCTCGTGTTCGCAGTTGGTCGGGCTCCAGTCAAAGAGATTCCACTCGCCGATCCGGAAAAGGCCGGTTGACTCGTCGATATATTTCAATGCCCCGTCAAGGTTGCGCCGGACCATCGGCCAGACTTCAGCGGTGAACTTGGCGTCGCCGGTCTCAAAATAGTAATCCCAGACCGAAATACCCCACATGAAACTCCACGCCGGCAGCAGACAATCCCACCCCGACGGCACCTGGCAACCGGTGATCGGGTAGCGGTCAAGCGATTCCCCGGCGATCCGGATGCAGCGCCGGGCGAGGTCGTACGCGCCGAAAATGCCGAAGCCGAAGAGCGCTTCGCTGCGGGCATCGCCGACCCAGAGCGTTTGTTCGTACAGCGGGCAATCGGTGTAAGTGTCTTCCATGCAGAGCTTGAGCGTCCGCTCCGAGATTTCAAAAATCTTGTTGAGCCGGGCATCGGACGAGTCGAAACTGCCGGTCGGGATGGCGGGATAGGTCGATTCGACCAGCCGGAGACTGTGGAATTCGACCGGTTTGGTGAGCTTGCGGAGCGTGACAAAGAAATACCGTCCGGCGCGGCGTTCAAGCGAGAGATAACAATTGACCCCGTCGCGGCAGATGTAGCGCAGGCCGTTGCGGTATTCCGGCCCGGTGAACTGGACCGTACCGGTCGGGGTGATATACTCGACCGCGGCGATGTCGAGCACCGTCCCGGCGGGCGCGGAGAGCACGAATTCGAGATAGCCGCAACTCTCTTCGCCGAGATCGTAGAGGAGTTCGACGTCTTTGCCCGGCACTGGTTCGATGCGGGTGACTCCGGTGCCGGTGATCAGCGCCTCGGGGGCGGTGACGCGGCCGGCCGGCAGCGCTTCGGGGCGGCGAGCGAGGAAGCTCCAGGAGCTTGCGTCGAGCCGGAGTTCTCTGGCGGAGAGGACATGCCATTTGCCGTCGCAGAGTTTGCGCAATGTTTCGCCGTTGGCGGCGGCGAGCATCAGCGAAGTGCGTTCCTCGTAGCGTTCCCGGCGCTGGTGGCCGGGACGGTTGGCCCACGGGAATGGGATGTCGGGATAGAGCGTGGCTTCGTCTTCCCAGAGTGCCAGCGCCGGAAATTCGGAGTTGTCGATCGGATTGCCGAAGCGGAGGCCGGGGAGGTCGGGGTAGCTTACCGAATATTCTTTGGGGTGCCAGAGTGAATTGGCGATGCGGCCGGTCAGGAGGTTTTGGCCGGCGCGAAGTTTCAGTACTTTGCCATCGACCAGATCGCCGTTGAGTGCGAGTTTGAGTTGGGAGGAGGCGAATTCAAGTTCGCGTGCGCTGTCGCTCTCGATGGTTTGGGCGAAGAGGAAGGGGAGGTGGTCGCAGGAGTTTTCCGAATTGGTGCCGGGGAAATAGAGCTGGCGCGAGGAAAAGGTGAAGACTTTGCGTTCGGTCGGAACTGCCGAGGCGGCGATGAAGCGCCGGAACTGGAGGGGTTTTTGAGTGAGGAATGCGCAATCGCGTTCGGTGAAGTTGCGGTGCCGGCTTTCGCGGACGACGGCGGGTTGCCAGGAGCGTTTGCGGTAGCGGCTGTCGATTACTTCAAAGGGCGGGCGTTGGACGGAACTTTTGGCGGTATTGGGAAGCAGTTCGGGGAAATCAGAGGCGTAAAAGGTTTCATCGCTGACGATGGTCTGGCCGCTTCCGAGCCGGAGTTGGGCGAGGAGTCCGGCGGCGAGGGGAAGCTGGTGAAAGGTGCCGCAGCCGAAGTAGCGGACGATGATTTCGAGTTCATTTTTGCCGGGTTTTAGGAAGCGGTCGAGTTTGATCCGGTCAAAGCGGCAGTGTTCGGGGTAGGCGCGGGCGGGGCCGTCGGCGACCCAGGAGCCGTTGACCGAGAGGCGGTAGAAGCTGTCGGCGACGAGGTCGATTTCGCCGGTGGTGTGTTCGTCGAGTTCGAATTCGCGCCGGAAAACTGCGCCGGTGTTGTAGTCGTTGATGCCGGTGGTGTTTTTCCAGATCCATTTCGCCGATTTGAACATGGGTAGCTCCTTGTGTGGTTGCAAATATTTCGGTCAAGGGCAGTGCCATACCGGCACACCCTGAACTTTCATTCCGCTGTGTTCCACGCACGGGAGGAATCACCCTCGGCGTGTTCCACGCACGGGTAAGCGAGGCAACGACCTCGCCCCGCAGACGCTAACGAGGGCATTCCCGGGGCAGGGCCCCCGGGAACGAAGGCGAAAACTCGCCGAAGCCGAGAGCAGTCGAGGAGTAAGGGCGGCGTAAGCCGTCCCGCTCGAACCTTACCTCGGCCTCGAATTACCCTCGACGCTATTCCTGTCTCCAGGAGAGGGGTAGCAGGGGAGAGGCGCATGTGCCTCTCCCCGGACCTCCCCCCGTCCCTGTCTTTTCCCCGAATCACATGCGCGTCACCCCGGCCTGCTTCGCTCGATGTCGTTCGCCGGTCACTTCGTGACTCGTCTGCCGGCCGCACTGCGGCTTTGACTCCCCCCGCTCCGTTGTCGCGGGTGCCAGCGACGACACTTTGTCCCGGGGGGGAGCGCTTCGCTTAGCTTCGCTCGCGTGGATCGCGAGCGACCAGGGGTGTTCGCCCCCTGGACGGCGACTCCGTACGACGGAGGGCGGGATTGGCGCTTCGCGCTTTTTTTTCTTTTTTTCTTTTTTTATTACCGCCCCGTCACTTTGCCGTCACTTTGAGCTTCAGCACCACGCCGTCATTCCCCTCAATCACATCCCGCTTCCCCATCAGCACCGTCACTTCGCCGTCATATTCCAATCTCAACTTCCGCCGCTCCGGCGTATTATTCACCACCACCACCACCCACTCCCCCTCCGATACCCGATGCTCCGTCACCGTCAATTGCGAATCCAAACTCCGCACCAACCGCCTGATCCCCGCCGCTTCCGCCGCCATCCGGTAAATCCGATGATACGACGCACCCCCATCCGCAAACACCCCCGGCCGATTCGCCAGCATCACCTCCACCGCCGACATCAATACCAATGCCTTCCCCTTGCCATACTTCGCCATCGTAAATACCGGCGAACCCGCGTCGTCCGTCCCCAACACCGCCGCATCACGCACCTTCATCGCATACCGGAAGTTGTTCCCAAGCGCCAACTCTTCCCCCGACACCAACGTCATCTTGTACGGCTCCGACTTGTAACGGAAATCCACATCCACCCCGAACACCGAATTGAACGGCTGCAATACCCCCCCATCCAACGTCACCAGCAACGTCGCCCCTCCCCGCACTTTCGCCAGCAAATCGTCATACCGTACCCCCGGCATCGCCGACATCCCCCCCACCGACGGCAAAATGTACAACTTCGCCTCCTTGAGCGGCTGATTCGCCGTCTGGAACTCAACGTCAAATCCCGCCTGCTTGGCAAGAATAAAACTCGAATACGCCGCCCCCCACTGATCCTGCTCAGCCGTCAAAATCACCACCGCATCCCGCCGGAATTCCGGCAATTCGGCAAACGGCAACGAATCCAGCATTTTACGGAATTTGGCGAATTCCCCCACCGGCTGCTTCGGCTTGCGCTTTACGTCGAGCATCCCGAGTTCACGCTCCATCGCCACCCAGTCATAAGGCGCGTGGCGAAGCTCCGTCTGGTCATGCGCGCACCACCACATCAAACCCCGGCAATCGTGCGCCCACGAATTCCACAGCATGTTACGCAAATAACTCGCCGCCGTCTCCTCCCCCGAAAGCATCGGGCCGAGATTCCCCGCTTCCTCGACGAAACACGGCACGCCGCCGACATCGGCGTAAAGCCGCGACTCGGCAGTCGCGTGAAATGCGTTCCGCAACATATTCACCCGGTCGATTTCACAGTGCGGCGTAAACCACGGATAAGGATGGGTGGTCAGCACATCCATCAATTCCCCCTGGTCAACGATCCGCCAGATTGCGCGCTCGTCGCACTGCAAACTGTGCATCCCCGACACCACCGGCCGGGTGCGGTCTTCCATCCGGATCGCCGAGGCGATCGCGTTGCTCCAGAGCCAGGCGGCGGCGTTGGTGGGGGCGTTGCCCATGCAGTTGCATTCGTTGCCGAGGTCCCAGCCGACGATGGCGGCGTGGTCTTTGAGTTCGCGGACAAAGCAGCGGACGAATCTCACCTGCCAGCGGATTGCTTCGGGGTCGGTCAGGACATCCACGTCGTTGAATGCGGGAGGTGTGTAGAGCCGGCCGCTCATCCAGCCGGTGACCAGACCGACCACCAGTTTCAACTCGTGTTTGGCGGCGAGGTCGGCAAGGGTGCGGAAGTTGTCGAGCTGGGAAGCTTCGACGCCGGCGCGGCCGATTTCGGTATCCGGGAAGGGGGCTTCGTTCATTCGCAGTTCGCGGTAGTTGCCGCCGAATTCGCGCAGTTTGGTGATCGGCTGAAAGTCGGGCCAAAGCGGGAAAACGCGGAGGATTTCGACGCCGTTGGCGCGGAGTGCGGCGAAGTCCTGGTCTACTGTATCTGCTTGCCAGTTGCGCCACATGAATGTTCCGGCGTGGGAAGCCCAGTAGTTGCATCCCATCAGAAATTTGCCCGACTCAAACCCCGCCCAGTTCCGCATCTTGGTTGTCCCCTGTGTGTTGCATTTGTATCATGGTCAAGGGCGCACCATACCGGCATTCCCTGAACTACTATTCCGCGTGTATTCCACGCACGGGAGGAACCACCCTCCGCGTATTTCACGCACGGGTAAGCGAGGCAACGACCTCGCCCCGCAGACGCTAACGAGGGCATTCCCGGGGCAGGGCCCCCGGGAACGAAGGCGAAAACTCGCCGAAGCCGAGAGCAGTCGAGGAGTAAGGGCGGCGTAAGCCGTCCCGCTCGAACCTTACCTCGGCCTCGAATTACCCTCGGCACTATTCCTGCCTCAGGAGAGGGGTAGCAGGGGAGAGGCGCATGTGCCTCTCCCCGGACCTCCCCCCGTCCCCTCCCCCAAATCACATGCGCATCGCCCCGGAACTGCTTCGCTCGATGTCGTTCGCCGGTCACTTCGTGACACGGCTGCCGGCCGCACTGCGGCCTTGACTCCGACCGCTCCGTTGTCGCGGGTGCCAGTGACGGCACTTTGTTCCGGGGGGGGAGCGCTTCGCTTAGCTTCGCTCGCGTGGATCGCGAGCGACCAGCGCTTTTCGCGCGCTGGACTGCGACCCCGTACGACGGGGGGCGGGATTCCGCCTGACGGCGGTTTTTTTCAGCCTGCGGCGCTTTTTTTTATTTTTTTTATTTTTTTGTTGCGAGGGAGAATTGCATGATGCTCACGATCAGCAGCAGCAGCAGCGCCTGCGCCACCACCACCGCCGCAGTGGAGAAATCCCCCCACATCACCGGAAAAATCCCCAACCCAATCGCCAACGCCATCAAATGCACCAACAACACCGCCCGCGGCCGCGTCAACCCAATCCTGGTAAACCGGTGCGATATATGATTGTGATCCCCAATCCAAAACGGCTTCCCCAACCGATACCGGATAATCACCACCATCAACGTGTCAAACAACGGCACCGCCAAAATAAATAACGGCGCCAATACCGGAAACCGCGACAACGACTGACCCGGATTGAAATACGTCACCAGACAACTCGTCACCGCCGCCAAATACCCCAGAAAATGACTCCCCGAATCCCCCATGAATATCATCGCCGGCGCCCGGTTGTAATACCAGAACCCCGCCGCCGCACCACTCCCCAACGCCGCAAACGACGCCACAAAATACTGCTCGTTCAACCCCGCCACCACCGCAAATAACCCCAGCGCAATCGTCACCGTCCCCACCGCCAGACCATCCATGTTGTCAAAAAAATTGATCGAATTCATCAACAACATAAACCAAAATACCGAAGCCGCCGTCCCTACCCACGGCCACGGACAAAATGCACTGAACGATGCACCCCCCAACGTCACCGCCACCAACGCCACCAGAAACTGCCCGGCAAACTTCGGCCCCGCCTTCAACGCCAGCTTGTCATCCAGCAACCCCAGCAACATCGCCAGAAATGCCCCCAATACCAGAAAAAATAACCGCCAGCTTACACTCGCCACCCCCGGAAACGAACGCATTACAATCACCCCCGCCCCCAACGCCACAAACCACGCCGTGAACATCGCCGCACCCCCCAGCAACGGCGTCGCCTTGCCGTGACCCTTGTGCGCCTCCACCTTTGGCCGATCCATCAGATCGACCTTTTCCGCCAGCATCCGAAAAAGCGGCGTGATCATTAGCGACAACGCCAAGGTGCCGGTGAAAATGAAAAAGTAATTCCAATACCAGTGACTCATGTTGATTACCCGCTTCCCGCTTGCTTACGGCGCTTCCCGCCGGTCGCGATAGTGATTGCGCAATTCCTCAAACCGCCCCGGCGCGGCGCGCAATGCCGCGTCGTCGATGCGTATATCGTAATACGTGTCGGCAATATGCGCCAGCCGCGCCAACTCCTCCTCCGGCAACGGCTCCGCCACTTGCGGCCGCACCGGCAACCCGGCCGGATAAAAATCCGCCAGCGCCCCCACCCCGAAAACCTTTGCCACAAACCGCACCGCCGCCGCCGTCCCGTTCGCCTTGCCGTCAGACGAGTATCCGGCAATGTGCGGCGTCCCGTAATCCGCCAGTTTCAACAGTTCGACGTCGAGCGCCGGTTCGTTTTCCCACACGTCCAGCACCGCCCCCGCCAGCTGACCGGACCGCAGCGCCGCTTTCAGCGCCCCGCCGTCCACGACTTCGCCACGCGATGTGTTGAGAAGAAACGCCCCGGGCTTCAAATGCCGCAGAAAATCCGCCCCCGCAAGCTCACAAGTGGGGAAATCCCCGCCCCGCTCCAACGGCACGTGCAAAGTCACGAAATCCGCCTGCGCCAGCAGCTCCGACAACCCCGCAAGCCCCTTGCGCCCGCCCCGCGCCAGCGGCGGGTCGTTGGCCAGCACGCTCATCCCGAGCTTCGCCCCGAGCCGGGCCACCCGGCTCCCGACATTGCCGAGACCGATGATCCCGAGGACTTTGCCGCGCAACGTCAAATGGTGTTTGAGCCCGAGGTGGAGCAGAGCGGATTCGATATACTGCGCCACCGAAGCGGCGTTGCAACCGGCGGCGTTCGCCCATGCAATCCCGCTCCGGGCAAGATAGTCGCAATCAAGATGGTCGGTGCCGATCGTCGCGCTCGCCACCGCCCGGACCGGCGTCCCCCCCAGCAACGCTTCGTCACAGCGCGTCCGGGTGCGCACGAT
>JBFWIO010000079.1:0-9932 GCA_050255955.1 Victivallaceae bacterium | reverse complement strand
CAACTCACCACCGGCGGCCGCAACCCCAACCCCAAAAACGACAAACTCGTCTCCCCCAATATCATCCCCGGTATCGTCAACGTCAACGTCACAATTATGTGACTCGCAAACGCCGGCAGCAAATGCCGAAACAACACCCTCCCGTGACTCGCCCCCAACAACCGCGCCGCCACCGCGTAATCCTCCTCGCGCAAACTCAAAATCTTCCCCCGCACCACCCGCGCCAACCCCGTCCACGACAACAAACTCAACGCCACCGTTATCGCAAAATACGTCTGCAACGGATCCCAGTAACTCGGCACCGCCGCCGCCAGCGCCAGCCACATCGGCAACTGCGGAAATGAATTGATAATCTCAATCAACCGCTGAATCAACGTATCCGTCATCCCCCCGCAATACCCCGATATCCCCCCGATCACCACCCCCAGCACAAACGATATCAGCACCCCGATCAACCCCACCGACAGCGAAATCGTCGAACCATGCACAATCCGGCTGAATATATCACACCCGAACCGGTCCGCACCGGTCATAAAATAGACAAACCGCGTCGCATCCTCCGGCCTGAAATCCGCAATCCGGCTCCGGTCCACCCCAAAGAAATGTATGTCCGTCGGAATCAACCCCAGCAACTCATATTCGCTTCCCCGCACGAAAAAACCCAGCGCCGCATTGTTCTCCGGCGCATCGACGTAATAACAATTCAACGTCACCGGGTCGATCTTCTGCTTCAACCCCTTGGCATACAACCCCTGCTTGAAGTCAAACCCGATCTTCTGCGGCGGCGCGTACGCATAGTCAAGATTACGCTCGTACTTGCCGTACGGCGCAAAAAACGGCGCGAAAATCGCCATCAGATACAACGCCGTCAGCATGAACGCCGCCGCTACCGCCAGCTTGTGCTTGCGGAATTTAAGCATCATCAGCCGCCGCTGGTCAAGCATGTCGTAGGTCAATACCGGACGGGGTTTGAAGAATCTCATTTGCTCCGCCCTCCCCCGATCCGGATCCGCGGATCCACCAGCATCAGCAAAAGGTCGCTCACCAGCGTACCAAAGACACCCAGCATGCTCAACACCATCAGCATCGACCCCGCCATATTCATATCCTGACTGAAAAGCGCCGCCAGCATCAAGGGCCCCACCATCGGCAAACTCATCACGATCGCCACAATCGAACTCCCCGACACCAGCGCCGGAAACAGCGACCCGATCCCCGAAATAAAAGGATTCAGCGCCACCCGCACCGGATATTTAAACAGCAACCTCACCGGCGTCATCCCCTTGGCCCGCGCGGTCACCACATAAGGCTTGCCGAGTTCATCAAGTAAATTCGCCCGCATCACCCGGATCATCCCGGCGGTGCCCGAAATCCCCACCACCACCACCGGCACCCAGATGTGACGCATCATGTCTTCGACTTTCCCCCAGTCCCAGTACGGCTGGACCGCGTACTCCGCCGAAAAAAGACCGGTGATCCCGGTCAGCGCCATCAGGATCAGCGCCAGCAGGAACGACGGCACACACATCCCGAGAAAACCGATGATCGAAATCAAATAATCTCCCGGCGAATACTGCCGGCAAGCCGAGTAAATCCCGATCGGCAACGCCAGGCACCAGGTGAAAATCACGGTAAAAAGCGACAGCAGCACGGTCAGCGTGATCCGGTCGCCGACCAGCGCATTGACACTCTTGTTGTTCTCCATCGAGTATCCCATATTCCCCTGCAGCAGACCGGCGTCGCGTTCATCAAAGGTGGTAAAATAAGTGAATCCCATCCAGCGGCAGTAACGCTTCCAGCCCGGGTCGTCGAAGTGAAAAAGATCGCGAAGATCGTTGATGCTCGTTTCAATTTGCTCCGGCGTCGCTCCCGATTCGCGCAATTGCAGAATCCGGTTGCTCAGAAAATCCCCCGGCGGAAGCTGGACAATCGTGAAGACGCAAATCGAAATCACCAGCAGCGTCGGCACCATGATCATCAACCGCCGCAATACAAAAGGATGGCGCAAACTGACCAGCACCGCCACCAGCGCCGCCAGAGCCCAGAAGCTCCAGCGGATCAGTTTGCCGGTCACCGTCAGCGGCTCTCCGAGCGCCGGCGGCAGCCGGTCGGTACGGCTCAACTGATTGACGGTGTCGGCGTCGGCGGCCCGGTTGGGGCGGTTGAAATAATACGTTTCGATTCCGGTGTGACCGGGGGAATAAAAGAAATACCCCTCGGTCGCCTTTTCCGGCACGTTCCGCAGATTGTCGGAAACCACGATCAGCTTGGGCGGCGCACAACCGACGTTGATGGTCCAGAGATTGTCGGCGGCGATGTCGGTGATTTGGTTCATCAACGCGATTTTTTCGCTCTCGCTTTCGCTCCGGACGGCCTGTTCGTAGAGTTCGAGCGCGCGGTACATCGGGTGATCCTTGGGAACCGCAATGCACCCCGGATTTTTCGACCGCGGATCGTCGTAGAAGCCGTTTCGCATAAACCAGCTCCCCCAGCCCATCGCAAAGATCGACTCGGTGCTTGTCGCGACGAAACAGCGCGGCGAAAGCATCGGCACCATCTCCGATTCGCTCGTCCAGATGAAAAAATCGAAATTCCGCGAATTCATTTTCAGCATCAGAAGCGAACGCGAACAGAGCTGGTAAATCGCCCGGATGCCGACCTTTTGCCAGTCGTCGATGACAAACTGCGCCGGCCCGAGACCGGTAAAATCGGCATAGGAGAGATAAAAGGTTACAATTTCCCCTTTTTCATCGCAGCGGTAGCCGTCGCGGCGAACCGTGGGGTCGAGCCCCATTTGACGCCAGAGCCGGTCAAGCATCGCATTGGCGCGGGCGGGGTCGTGCGCGGTATAGGCGTGACGCAGCTTTTCCGACGAATATTCCGAAGCCGGGCCCGGCTCGACCTGCCACGGTTTGGCCATTCCCGAGTAGATCGCCCGGATCGCGGTCTCGCGGTCGATCGCCAGCGACAGCGCTTTGCGGAAGTCGGCCTGATAGAGCAACTTCGCCTTGAACGCCGAGCCCGCTTCCGTTTCGGACACCGCCCGGTTGAGGTTGGGATACAGCAGCCACTCGCTGCGGCTTCCCGGCACCCAGCCCCGGACCTGGAAACCGTTTGCCTTGGCCCGGGCGGCAAACTCGGTGTAGTTCTCGAAACGCAGATAGCGGAACTGCATGTCGGATCGCCCGTTGGCCACCGCCAGCGGCAGCATCATCGCATCGAGCAATTCGTATTGGATCCGGTCGATATAGGGCAACTGCCGCCCCTCTTCATCCACCGCGAAGTAATAGGGATTGCGGACAAAAATAATCGGCGACATGGTAGTGTGCTGACGGTAGGTCCATGGACTCAGCACCGGGAGCTCCGGATTGTTGAGCTTGACGAAACTGAACAAGGCACGCGGGTGCGGCGTATTATAGCGTTTCATTTCAGCCTCCAGAAAGGCTTTGTCGCCGTAACGCGGATGATAGCGCCGGAGAAATGCCGAGGGCGAAATCACATTGTAATAGGTCAGCACTTCGAGAAAATCGCCGCGCGGCTCGGCAAAAGTGAAACGGACCTTGTGCTCAGAAAGTTTTTCCAGTTTGGCCGCCACCCCGCCGATGGTGAACTGCTTGAAAGCCGAGCCGCCGCCGACCGCAGGATCAAGCATCTCGTCGTACCAGAAAAAAAGAATATCGTCGGCAGTCACCGGGTCGCCGTTGCTCCAGCGGATCCGGCGCAGTTCAATCTCCCAGACCCGGCCGCCGTCTTTGACCTCATAACCTTTGGCAATATGAGGCACGATCGGGGTGCCGTCGGGGCTGAAGCGAAAGAGCCGGGAATAAGCCATCCGCGACGCCGCCGCGTCGGCTTCGGAGGTCGCTCCGGCGATACATTGCACCCAGACCCCGCCATACTGCCCCGGCCCCTCGATGCCGCGCATTACCACCGGCTCCGGACCGACCCGCTCCGCCACCGGCGGGTAATCGACCTGATCCATCAGCGGCGACTGCCCCCGGGGATACCATCCGGGCAATTTGCCCGCCGCCACCGCGCGTTCGACGGCTTCGGACGATGCGCCGGGATTTTGGGCGGCCCACTCCCGCGCCATGCGATATTCGGCCTCGGGAATGGCGAGGGCGACGCGGTGGTGCGCTTCGGGTTTGTCGGGAATATGGCGGGCGGCCTCGGCGGCGGCAATCTCGGCCGGGCTCCACGGCAAAGGATGGGGACGGGTGTCAGGAGTGACCAAGCGGGCGAAAAAGAGTACCGCTGCAAAAAGAACGGCAAATGCCCCGGCCAATCCGGCAATCATTTTCCACAGCGGAACCGGTTTGATGATTTTCTTTTCGCTCATCGCTCGCCTTGTTCAAAACAGAGTATGGATTGAGCGAATATAACACCGCTTGCGCGGCAAGTCAAGCATCGGCCGGGGATTTCCCCTCCAATTCGCCATTCAGCACCAAAGACCCCGGAATCCAGATCCGGCGGCGCGGCCGCCCGGGTGACTCAATGAGCGAATTGCATTCCTCAAAAGCGGTTCTGCCGATCTCAAGCCAATTGACCGCAATCGTCGGGAACCGGTGAAAATCCGGATTGATCAGCCGCTTGCCGTCAATCCCGAGCACCGACGCGTCGTCCGGCAGCGACCGCCCCGGAAAACGCCGGGAATAATCCATACAATACACCTCAAGCATTGAGTCCGAGGTAAAGTAATGCGCGGTGTCCGCGGCGAATTCGAGCTCAAAAATTTCATCCATTTTGTTGTGGTGAATCATCTCCGGCTCCGGCAGTCCGGCCGCCACCCAGCGGTTGCGGAAGGCGTCGGCGCGGATCTGGTAACTCGGGAAACGGGCGATATAAATTTTGCTTTTGCGAAGCTTGCGTTCAAGAAAATGCGCCACCGCCTGTTCGGCGGCGTTCAATGGGTCGATGTCGATCAGCGAAATCCGCCCGCCGAAGTCAGTCACCGTCTGCACCCCGACCACCGGCAGCGCCACCGGCAGCACGTCACGCAGATTGTCCGACTCCAGCAGCAGAATCACCCCGTCAACCCGGTCGATCGCCTGTTGCAATTCCCGGGTCGAAACATCCCAGCCTACCGGCATTACGTCGAGCAGACAATCGTGCTCCAGAGCCGCGGCGCGAATGCCCTGCAGTGCGGTCAGATACAGCCCGGCCCGCTGCGCCATCCGCGCCGAGTGAATGACCACCAGAATTTTGCGGACGGCCCGGCGCGCCGGATTGGCGGCCCCGGAACGGTTGCCGATCAGAATCTGCTGACCGGCTTTTGCCAGCAGCCCCCGGGCGCACAAATAGGCCACCGCCCGCTGCACGGTGCTGTAGCTCAAATCGAATTTGAGCTGCAGATCGCGCAGCGACGGCACCCGGTTGCCGGTCACCAGTTCACCGGTGACGATCGCGGTTTCGAGGTATTCGATCAACTCCGCCGCCCGACGCGGCTTGGGCGGAATGAACCCTAATTTAGGCATGATTTACTCCGCTTTGAAAGCAAGCTGATCGCCGCCTTTGACGTCCAGCAGCAGCGCATGGCGTCCGGGCTCGACGGTATATGCTTTGCCGTTGACCGTCCATTTGCCGGCCGCAAGGTTGGTGGCAAGCAGGCTGCCGGTTTTGAATGAGGACGGCACGGCGACGCTGAAATCCTGCTTGAGCAACGCACCGTCGGCCGGAAAAACAGTGGCGGTTTCGCCGCAGTACACGGTCAGCACCGAACCGGAGGCGAGGAAACTTGCCGGCGAGGGCTTGGCGTTGTCGGGCACGGTGCGAAGGACGGTGACAAAGCTGTCGCTCCTGGCCGGTTTTTCCGGCGTAAACACCACCCGGCTGGCATCGGCGATCCAGTCTTCGGGAAGCGGCAGCGAATAGGTCACGCCGCCGTAGGTGCGGGAGGCGGGGCCGTGTTTGATTTCCATGTTGACGCCGGGCGTCAGCATGTCCAAATACACATGTCCGACGCCGGCGGAATTGCGGTTGGTGGTGACGAAGCCAGCGGCGGTCTTTTCCGGCTTTCCGAAGGTATTGAACTGCAAATCCTTGCGGAACGAAGCATCGGCGGAGCGAATGGTGTCGTAAATCACGATGCTCGCCGGCTCTTCGGCGCGGCCGGTGTTCCAGAAGACGAAATTGCGCTTGTAGTCCTCGACCTTGGCCGAGTAGGCCCCTTTGAGATCGACCGCGAAGTAGCTGACCAGGGGCTTCATCCGGTCCGGGCCGAAGCCCGCCGCGATCACTTTGCCGCGGTAGAACCGCGGATCAGAGATCGTCATTTCGGGACTTTCGGCGGGCACCTGGTTGAGCTGGATGCCGCCGTCATTGACGCAGGGAGTGTTGCCCCAGCCGGGATTGAACTTTTCGGCGGGATCATGAACCAGCATCATGCTGTGGGAGATCGAGCGCTTGGCAAAGTTGAAGTCGTAGGGAGTTCCATAAAAACGGTACTGCCCGAGATCGACAATCTGGTGTCCGCGATAGTAGAGCTGAACCGCGCCGGAATCCGAGTGCTGGTGGTTGCCGAAGTTGTACCCGCCGCCCTTGACCTCGGCGATCACCGCGCTGGAATCGTCGGCCATATCCCAGGACGTACGCGCGATCATCCCGCCGAGAATCGGCCCGAAGTCGATGGTCAAGGGCAGTGTGTCGAAACTCATGTCCGGCTTCAAATCGGGATCGTTGAAAAGAAGCGCCATCAAGGGAAACAAGCCCAGTGAATCCTGGCGGATCATTTCGCCCTTGACCTGGGCGCTGCGGCTTCCGGCCTGGGCCAGCATGGTGGTCAATGGATATTTCCAGTATTTTTTGCGCAGCATATAATCGCCGCATGGCAGCATTTCGTTGTTGGGGGTCCGGCTGTAGGTCCAGAAATCGATCACGCCGTAAATATTGGGGTCGAAAACCGGTTTGCCCGCCATTCTTTCGAGCATGTGGGCGGCGTGAAGGTCGCAACCGTAACGCAGATACCCGTAGTTGTTGCCCTGGTCATGGCGGGGCGACTGGTATTCAAATTTGCGCATCGGGATCAGTTTTTCGAGCAGCAGATACGAAACGTTGCGATAGGGCGCGGGGTCTTCGTCGTAAATCGCGATTGACATCGCCAGGAGATCGCGGCAGACCTGCCACTCGTTGCCGTGGCCGGTGACCACGAGCTGACGGACCGGCGGCCAGCCGATCTCCATATCCTCGGCCCAGCGCAACATTCTGCCGCGCAGGAAATCACGCTCGGCCGGAGTCATCGCGGAATAACACCAGTCGTAAACCAGCGCCGCGGTGTAGATCGCCGCGCCGATTTCGCGGGTGATGTCCATCGCGTTGCCGAATTCAAGCACCCGGAAGTAACGGAGCGCGAGATCAACGGTTTCGCGGGCGAGTTTGGGATCGTTTTCGACCAGCGCGACAAAGGCCTTGTTGGCGATCGCCTCTTCGAGTTCTTTATCCGGCCCTTTTTCCCAGCCGGGATCGATTGCCGCCGGATAAGGTTTGACCGCGGCGGCGCGGAGTTTGGCGTAAATCGCCTGATTTTCCGGCTTGGCGAGATTGGCGCGAACTTGTGCGAAGGACTCGCCGGTCATCCAGATGCGCGGATGGGTCTTGGCCGGCGGCACGACGGACGGACGGTAGGCGGCCATTTCCGGGATGATCTTGTCCTTTTCCACCGGAGCGAAGCGCAGACCCTCGATGCGGATGCCGCGCGGGAGCTGGAAATTCAGCTTCTGGACTTGTCCGTTCAACTCGAATTTGCCGAGCTCGGTGAGGTTGCGGTCAAGGTCCCGCCACGGCGAATAGGAGTTGCGGATGGTCGGCAGTTTGCCGTCGAGTTGCATTTTGAGATAGTAGTGCGGCTGTTCCTTGCGCCACTTGAGCCGGAAAGAGGCGCCGTAGTCGTCCACCGCGGTAATTCCGAAAACCGCGTAACGCCCCGGTTTTTCGGCCTGAAACGCCACCGCGAAGTCGGGGGTATGTTCCTGATGCGAAGCAACCAGCGGCTCGACGCCGGGTTTGAGCGCGAGGCCCTTGCCGCCGTTGAAGCTCGGTTGCTCCACCACGGCGACGCGTTGCGGATTCAGCTCCGCCGTATCGACCAGCGAAAATTCGGACGGCTTGCCGGCGGCGATTTTGACCGTCGCGGCGGCGAGCGAAAACCCGCAGCAGAGCGCCAGACACCCGGAAACGATTCGTTGCATGATTCAATCTCCTTCATATCATCAGATTGTTATTGCTTTTCCATTGCCTCAACATAATAATAGCCGGAAACCATCAATTTTGCAATCTGAAAAGAGCAACTGATTCATCTTTATTCAAATTTATCGCCGGTTTCTTGAATCACCCCCGGCAATTGCCCTTGTTTTCGGGATGCTTCTCTCTATAATATATGACGTCTACCGACACCAATCACATATACCCAAGGAGATTCAAAACATGAAAAAAGCAACATTCACGCTGATCGAGCTGCTGGTGGTAATCGCGATTATCGCGATTCTCGCTTCCATGCTGCTGCCCGCGCTCAACAAGGCGCGCGGCGCCGCCCGCAATTCATCGTGCAAGAACAACATGAAGCAGATCGGCGGCTACACCATGTTCTACAGCAACGATTACCAGGACTTCTGCGTGCCGTATTACAAGCTCAACAACGCCGGACTCGGCCAATACTGGGTCGGCACCCTCGGCGAATGCGGCTACCTCGGGCTCAAAAGCAATTCGCTGCGGCAGTTCTATTGTCCGGAAAACCTGACTCCGGCCAGTTCCGCCGCCGATTACCGCAACGTCACCGCCAGCGGCGGCTGGACCGGATCGGTCTTCACCTACTTCGACTACGGCTATAACTATCGTTACCTCGGCTCCAGCAGCCGCCTCGGCCAGACCGGCGGCTTCACCGTCTACGGCGGCAGCCCGGCCAAAGCGACCCAGGTCAAAAAACCAAGCCAGACCATCCTCGCGGTCGATTGCGCAAAAGCCGACCGCACCTCCGCCGGGCAGGCGCTGGTCGAAGACTACTATGTCGCCACCAAAGGAGCGCCGATGCTCCGCCACAGCGGCCAGGCCAACATCATCTGGCAGGACGGTCACGTCGGCAATGCCATGGGCGTAGAAGTTCAGACCGGTTCGACCATCCTGGCCGCGGGCAACAACCCCTATTTGCTCGACCCGTTCCGCTTCGGTTCGACCAACGGCAACGCCGACAACTACTTTGACCGCAACTGAGCTATCGATCTCCCCCCCCCCGCCGCCCCCTTCCGGGCGGCGTTTTTCATTTCCCGGGTTGCGCCGCCGCGAACGACCTGCCCTCACCCGGCGGACGCCTCCGCGCCGCCCGGTAAACCCGCGAAAAATAGCATTGGTCACGATAGCCGACCTGATGGGCGACCTCAGCAATGGTGAGTTCGGGGTGGCTCCTCATCAGTTTTTCCGCCGCCGCCAGCCGTTTGGCGGTGAGGAGTTTCTTAAATGAAGTCCGGTGCTCGTCGTGGAGGTAGTGGGTCAGCGACGATTCACTGCAGGCAAGGTGTTTGGCCAGTTGTTTCAGTGTGACCGTCCCGGCGTAGTGGCGGTCGAGATACTGGTTGATCCTGTCAAAGCGCAGATCGCCGGTGAATCCGATCAGCTCCTTGGAAACGATGTAGTCGATCAGCATTTTGAGCATATCGAGAAGATTTCCGAGCTCGTTTTCGGCAATCCGGGGGAGTTCAAAATAGGCCCGCAACGCGTCGGCGTCATTGAGGAAGGGCGGCGGATTGTCGGACAGCCGGAACTGGCCGATCACGACGAAACCGGCGACCTGACCGTAGACGATAACCGGCGAGATCACCTCCTGCAAGCCGGCGTGGCAGCGGTAGCAGATGGTTTCGCCGAGTTCGCGGCATTCGCGCTGCTTTTCGGCATCGAGCCTGCGGCACTTTTCCTCGCCGAAATAACTTTCCTGCATGATCCGGCAG
>JBFWIO010000078.1:0-9965 GCA_050255955.1 Victivallaceae bacterium | reverse complement strand
CGTGGGGCAGCATTCTAATTCAGGACGTGATCGCCCCGCTCAGGAAAAGCGAATTGGACAACGCCAGCCATCTTTGCATTCTTCGCTGCTCGATCGTCGGGGTGGCGGTGTTCAGCTTCTTTTTCAGCCTCCTTTTTCCGTTGCGCGACTACATCATCATGTATTTACAGCTAACCGGGGCGATTTTCACCGGCGGGGCGGGGGCGGTGATCATCGGAGGGCTCTACTGGCGCCGGGGCACCGCGGCGGGAGCGTTCAGCGCGGTGATCAGCGGCGGCTTCCTCGCGCTGACCGGAATGGTGCTCAAGAACTTCTGGGGGCATTTTCCGCTGCTGGCCGGACGCTGGCCGGAGTGTCCTTTCAACGGCGTTCACGTCACCTTTGCGGCGGCGCTGCTGGCGCTGCTGAGTTATATCGTAATCTCGCTGTTGACCTGCCGCGAACTTTTTGACCTCGACCGTATGCTCCACCGTGATCCCGCCGTCAGGGCCGGGTGCAAACCGGGCTGGCGCCAAAGGCTCGGGATCACCGACGAATTCACGCGTTTCGATAAATTCATCTACGGTTTCAAGTTCTGCTGGGCGATGTTCTGGTTTCTTTCGTTCATCACCGGCACCGTGTACGCCTTGTTTGAGCGCACCACCAACGAGGGGTGGCTCAAATGGTGGGTCTTTGTGGTTGCGGTCAATATCGTGATGACCGTGATCTCGATCGTCTGGTTCTCAATCGGCGGGATCCGGGATCTCGTCGAGATGTTCAAGCTCCTCCGTTCGCCGGTCCGCGACTACGCCGACGACGGCCGGGTCGAAAAGACTTCCGAACCGCGCTGAAGTCAAAAAAAACGGCCGTTCCCGCACGGGAACGGCCGTTTTGCCTTGCTTTCGCTCAGGGCCGCAGGTGACGGTGGTATTCCTGCAAACTGCAGACCGTCGGACGGCCGTTGAAGTCGTCGAACTTCAAGCCGTCGATCGCGGCGTGGAAGCCGTCAAAGGTGGTCGAGACCGGAATCCCCGTCATCACCGCGGCGGAACGCATCCGGATTTCATCGACCATCGCCTGGGCGCCGGTTTCGGCGGTGGTGACGATCCACTGGACCTTCTTTTCGGCAAGGAGGTCGAGCAGGTTCGGCCGCCCGTCGGAGATGCGGTAAACCCCGTTGCACTTGATGCCGTGGTCATACAGCCAGGTCGCTGTGCCGCGGGTGCAATAGAGCGTGTAGTTCATCGCCGCGAGTTCGCGGACAAAGGGCAGCGAACGCTCCTTGTCCTCGTCGCGGAGCGACAGGAAGACGCTTCCCGAGCGCGGGATGGTGTTGCCCGCCGCCATCTGGGACTTGAGATAGGCCGTGTTGGCATGCGAGTCGATCCCCATCACTTCGCCGGTCGATTTCATTTCCGGCGTCAGTACGATATCGACGCCGGGGAATTTGACGAAGGGGAACACCGCTTCCTTGCAGGCGGTGTAGGGCAGTTTGACCTCCTTGGTGTACTTGAGGTCGGGGAGTTTCTGGCCGACCATGCAGAGCGCCGCCTTTTTGGCCAGCGGCACTCCGATCGCTTTGCTCACAAAGGGCACCGTGCGGGAGGCGCGCGGATTGACTTCGAGGATGAAAAGCTCCTCGTCCTTGACCGCGAACTGGATGTTGATCAACCCGCAGACGTGGAGTTCCTCGGCCAGCATCGCCGACTGGCGGCGGATTTTGGCGAGGATATCCTTGCTGAGGTTACGCGGCGGAATGGTACAGGCGGAGTCGCCGGAGTGAATCCCGGCAGGCTCGATGTGCTCCATGATCGCCCCGATCACCGTATTCTTGCCGTCGGAGATGAAGTCGACGTCCACTTCGGACGCGTTTTCAAGGAAGCGGTCGATCAGGATCGGTTTGCCTTCGGATACCGCGGCGGCCTCTTCGACGAATTTACGCAGATACTTTTCCTTGTAAACGATCACCATCGCGCGGCCGCCCAGCACAAAGGACGGACGCACCAGCACCGGATAGCCGATCTTGCCGGCGATCACCAGCGCTTCGTCGACACTGTGGGCGATGCCGCTCGGCGGCTGCTTGATGCCGAGTTTGTCGGCAAGCTGGCGGAAGAAGTCACGGTCTTCGGCACGGGCAATCTCTTCGGGGGAGGTGCCGATCACGTTGACCCCGGCTTCTTTCAGCGCGGCGGCGAGGTTGAGCGGGGTCTGGCCGCCGAACTGGACGATTACCCCGGTGCATTTTTCGCGTTCGTAGATGTGAAGGATATCCTCCAGCGTCAGCGGTTCAAAGTAAAGCTTGTCGCTGGTATCGTAGTCGGTCGAAACCGTTTCCGGATTGCTGTTGACCATCACCGTTTCGTATCCCGCTTCGTGGAGAGCAAAGGCGGCGTGGACGCAGCAGTAGTCGAACTCGATCCCCTGGCCGATCCGGTTGGGGCCGCCGCCGAGGATCATGATCGCCGGTTTGCCGCTCGGCCGGGCGGGCTCGCAGAAGCCGTCGTAGCTCGAATAGTAGTACGGCGTCCGCGCTTCGAATTCCCCGGCGCAGGTATCGACCAGGCCGAAACCCGGGACGATGTTGTGCTTGGCCCGGTATTCGCGCACCGCCTTTTCGGTCTTCCCGAAAATATGGGCGAGCTGGCGGTCGGAATAACCGTAGGATTTGGCCTGAAGAATCATTTCCGGCTTCCACTTGAGGGTTTTTTCGAACTTGACCAGTTCGTCGAGGTGGCGCAGGAAATAGGGGTCGATCGCGGTCAGCTCGTAGAGTTTCTCGACGGTCATGCCGCGCTGCATTGCTTCGCGGATCACAAAGACCCGTTCGGCGTTGGGGCGGACCAGCTCCTTAACCAGCGTTTCGTCGTC
The DNA here is from genome assembly GCA_050255955.1 of Victivallaceae bacterium. Taxonomy (GTDB): domain Bacteria; phylum Verrucomicrobiota; class Lentisphaeria; order Victivallales; family Victivallaceae; genus JAVBUI01. The sequence goes on along the minus strand of JBFWIO010000078.1, from coordinate 7,118 downwards.
CATCGCTTCGAAGCGACCGTTTTTGCCGTCGGAGCCAAAGCCGGCGCGGCCGGTTTCGAGCGAACGCAGCGCTTTCTGGAACGACTCCTTGAAGCCGCGGCCGATCGCCATCGCTTCGCCGACCGATTTCATCTGGGTGCCGAGCGTGCTGTCGGCGGCCGGGAATTTCTCAAAAGCGAAACGCGGCACCTTGGTCACCACGTAGTCGAGGGCCGGTTCAAAGCAGCCCGGGGTGTCGCCGGTGATGTCGTTGACGATTTCGTCGAGGGTATAGCCGATTGCCAGCTGGGTCGCGATCTTGGCGATCGGGAAGCCGGTGGCTTTGCTGGCGAGTGCGCTCGAGCGCGATACCCGGGGGTTCATTTCGATGATGATCTGGCGGCCGTCAACCGGATTGACTGCCCACTGGACGTTGGAACCGCCGGTTTCGACACCGATCGCGCGCATCACTTTGAGACTGTTGTCGCGCATCAGCTGGTATTCGCGGTCGGTCAGGGTCTGGGCCGGGGCGACGGTGATCGAGTCGCCGGTATGCACGCCCATCGGGTCGAAGTTCTCGATCGAACAGACGATTACGCAGTTGTCCTTGCGGTCGCGGATCACTTCGAGTTCGAATTCCTTCCAGCCGAGGAGAGATTCCTCGATCAGCACTTCGGAGTTGCGGCTGGCGGCGAGCCCGCGCGCGACGATCCGGCGGAAGTCTTCCTCGTTGTAGGCGATCCCCCCGCCGGTGCCGCCGAGGGTGAAGCCGGGGCGGATGATGAGCGGCCATTTGCCGATGGTCGCCGCGATTGACAGCGCTTCGGCCATGGTGTGGGCGGAGCCGGACATCGGCAGTTCGAGGCCGATGTTCTTCATTGTTTCCTTGAAGAGCTGGCGGTCCTCGGCGCGCCGGATCGCTTCGGCGTTGGCACCGATCAGTTCGACCTGGTAGCGTTCAAGGATGCGGTTCTCGACCAGCTCCATCGCCAGATTGAGCGCGGTCTGGCCGCCGAGGGTCGGCAGCAGCGCGTCAGGGCGTTCGCGGCGGATGATCTCGTGGAGAACGTCACAGGTCAACGGCTCGATATAAGTCCGGTCGGCGAATTCAGGGTCGGTCATGATGGTGGCCGGATTGGAGTTGACCAGCACCACCTCGTACCCTTCCTTCTTCAACACTTTGCAGGCCTGGACGCCGGAATAGTCAAATTCGCAGCCTTGTCCAATGGTGATCGGGCCGGAGCCGATCAGCATGATTTTTTCAAGATCATTACGCTTGGGCATGGTTATGTTCCTTGTATTGGAGCGCCGCTTCAATCAGTCCCATGAAGAGCGGATGCGGGGTGGCAATTTGCGACTGGAATTCCGGGTGGAACTGGCAGCCGATAAAATACGGATGATCTTCGAGCTCGACCATTTCGACCAGCGTACCGTCGGGTGACGTGCCGGCGATCTTGAGTTTCGAGGTTGCAAAGTCTTCCCGGTAGAGATTGTTGAATTCGTAGCGGTGACGGTGGCGCTCGCTGATCGTTTCCTGACCGTAGAGTGCGGCGGCGCGGCTGGCCGGCTTGAGTTCGCAAACATACGAGCCGAGCCGCATGGTGCCGCCCTTGGCGCTGATGTTTTTCTGGTAGGGCATCAGGTCGATCACCGGGTGGCTGGTGTCGGGATTGACTTCGGTGCTGTCGGCATCGGCATAGCCGAGGACGTTGCGCGCGAATTCAATTACCATGCACTGCATGCCGAGGCAGATCCCGAGGATCGGCACCCGGTTGCGGCGGGCGAATTCGATCGCCGCGATTTTGCCCTCGAGGCCGCGGCTGCCGAAGCCGCCGGGGATCAGGATGCCGTCGCAGAGTTTGAGTTTCTCGGGCAGCAGATCGACTTCGCCGGCGTCGATGAGATCGATATCGACTTTGCTGTCGAGTCCGATTCCGGCGTGACGGAGCGATTCGGCGATGCTCTTGTAGGAGTCCGGGCAGGCGGTGTATTTGCCGACTACTCCGATCCGGCAGTGCCGGGAGGGATGGATGGCAATCCGGACCAGTTTCTCCCAGTCGGCGAGGTCGCTCACTCCGAGCGGAAGATTGAGCAGTTTCAGGACTTTCTCGTCAAATTTGCGTTCGGCAAGTTCCAGCGGCACTTCGTAGATCGAGTGCTGGATGTCGCGTTCCTCGATTACCAGTTCGGAGGGGACGTTGCAGAACATGGAAAGTTTGTTGAGGGCTTCGCTTCCCGCCGGCACTTCGGTCCGGCAGACCAGGATGTCCGGGAAGATCCCGATGTTGCGAAGGATCCCGACCGACTGCTGCGAGGGCTTGGTCTTGAGCTCGCCCGCGCAACGCAGATAGGGCAGCAGCGTCAGGTGGATGAAGATCGCGTTGCCGGGGCCGATTTCGTGTTTGAACTGGCGCGCCGCTTCGAGGAAGGGGAGCGACTCGATGTCGCCCGCGGTGCCGCCGATTTCGATGATCGCGACATCGATGCCGGGTGCGGCGGCGGAGCGGAAGGCATCCTTGATTTCGTTGGTGATATGGGGGATCACCTGGACCGTCGCGCCGAGGTAGCCGCCGCGGCGTTCCCGCTCGATTACATTTTTGTAAATCCGCCCGGAGGTGTAGTTGCTGTTGCGGTTGCAGGGAATGCCGGTGAAGCGTTCATAGTGGCCGAGGTCGAGATCCGCCTCGGTGCCGTCGGCGGTGACAAAGACTTCTCCGTGCTGGTGGGGCGACATGGTGCCGGGGTCGACGTTGAAGTAGGGGTCGAGTTTCTGCATGGCGACGTTGATGCCGCGCCGTTTCAGCAGCAACGCCAGCGAAGCTGCGGTGATTCCTTTGCCGAGACTGGAAACCACTCCGCCGGTCAGAAAGATGAATTTGGTCATACCCGCTCCTCCAGGAATTTCCGGAAACCGGTGAAAATATTGCTTGAGTCATGCGGGCCCGGGGCCGCCTCGGGGTGGAATTGAACCGAGAAGATCGGTTCGTGGCGGTGGCGGAGGCCCTCCACGGTGAGGTCGTTGAGGTTGCGGTGGGTGACTTCGATATTCTTCGGCATGGATTGTTCAACCAGCGAGAAGTTGTGGTTCTGGCTGGTGATTTCGACTGCGCCGGTGACCAGGTTTTTGACCGGGTGATTGCAGCCGTGGTGGCCGAATTTGAGCCGGGCGCAAGTGGCTCCGTGGGCGATTCCGAGGATCTGGTGGCCGAGGCAGATGCCGAGCAGCGGGAGTTTGCCGCTGAGGGTCCGGGCGCTGTCGATCGCGCCCTTGACCGCCGAGGGGTCGGCGGGGCCGTTGGAGAGAAAGACGCCGTCGGGCTTGAGGGCGAGCACTTCCTTGGCGGTGGTCCAGGCGGGCACCACGGTGATCTTGAAATTCTGCGCCGCGAGACACCGGAGAATGTTGTATTTCACCCCGAAATCGTAGAGCACGATGTGGAAGTCGCCTTCACGGCTCCAGACGTAGGGCTCGGTGGTGCTGACTTTGGCGGCGTAGTCCTGGTTGTCGAGCCCGCACCAGTTGCGCGCTTCGGCGACCGCTTCCTCGGGAGTGATCTTGCGCTCGGAGGCGTGGAGGAAGGATTTCATGGTGCCGGATTCGCGCAGGATGGTCACCAGTTTGCGGGTGTCGACATTGTAGAGGCAGGGGATGTTGTGGCGCTTGAGGAGTTGCTCGAGCGACTCGGTCGAGCGGAAGTTCGACGGCGGATTGAGGTTGCGCACGATGAGGCCGTTGAGGAACAGTCCGCGCGACTCCATGTCTTCGGGGTTGCACCCGTAGTTGCCCACTTCGCTGGTGGTCAAGGTGACGATCTGTCCGGCGTAGGACGGGTCGCTGACAATCTCCTGGTAGCCGGTCATGCCGGTGTTGAAGACGGCTTCTCCGACGCAGTCGATCGGTGCGCCGCCGGATTTGCCGGGCAGGATGGTGCCGTCGGCGAGTGCCAAAAAGCAGTTGTTTTTCATTCAGTATGCTCTCCGTTTGATATGGTTGACGAAATTCAGCAGTGCCCGGTTGACCACCCGGTTGCCGCCGGGGGTCGGATAATGGCCGGAAAAATACCAGTCTCCGGTGTGACCGGGACAGCAGGCGCGAAGATTTTCCGGCGTCTGGAATACCACTTCAAATTTTGCCCGCAGTCCGGGCGGCGTCAGGAGTTCGGTGATCTCGCCGCAGAGATTCCGGAAGCCGACTTCCTGATAGATCGGCAATACCCGGTTCTCCATCTCGCCGTCCGCTTTGCGCAAATCCGCCTCGGCGGCGGCGGCGCATTGGTGGATGAGATCGCTCTTGCCCTGTTTTTCGAGGAAGCTCACCGCGGCCTGAAAGGCGACCAGTTCGCCGAGGCTCGCCATGTCGATGCCGTAACAGTCGGGATAACAGACCGGCGGCGCGGCGGAGCCGATGACAATTTTGTCAGGATCGAGGCGGTCGAGCACCCGGAGCAACATATTGCGCACGGTGTTGCCGCGGACGATCGAGTCATCCACCACCACCAGTTTGTCGCGGCCGGGGCGGATCATGCCGTGGACGACGTCGTAAACGTGCATGCCGAAGCTTTCGCGGCTCTGCTCGTCGGCGATAAAGGTGCGGAACTTGGCGTCCTTGATCACCAGTTCGCCGAAGCGGAGGTTGCGGCTGTGGTGAAGGAGTTCGTCGAGGATGCCGAAAAAACAGCTCCGGGCGGTGTTGGGAATATAGGAGAAAAAGCAGTTTTCGAGGTCGCGGTCGACCGCTTCGATGATGCCCGGGACGAGCAAGCGGCCCATTGCCCGGCGTTCCTGCTGAATGTCACGGTCATTGCCGCGCGAGAAGTAGACGCGTTCAAAGACGCAACTGCGTTTCTCTGCCGGTTCGAGGCACTTTTCCAGTGAAACGGTGCCGTCTTTGCTGAAAATAAGGACGTGTCCGGGCGGGATTTCAGTCACTTCGGAACTCTTGAGATTGAACACGGCCTGAAGTGGCGGACGCTCCGAGGCAACCGCCGCGTGGTCTTCTGAAACATGGAAAAAACCCGGCCGGATACCGGCCGGGTCGCGAAGGGCGAAAGCATTACCGTCACCGGTAATTCCGCAGATGAGGTAGCCGCCGTCCCATTGGCTGGCGGCGGCTCGAAGTGCGTTGACCAGCGGTTGTTCCGGGTTTTTCTCCAATTCGTGCCCGATCATGTGGAGCAGAATCGAAGTGTCCTGCGAGTCGCATAGATGGTGGCCGGCGGCGGCGAACTTCTCCAGCAGCGTCGCGCTGTTGGTCAAATTGAAGTTCCCCGCCAGGAGCAGCGTCCGGTTCCGGCAGGCGCTGATGCGGACCAGCGGGTGGCACGCGTCAACGCCCCGGTTGCCGAATGTTCCGTACCTGAGGTGACCGAGGAAAATCTCGCCGTCGAAAGGCGCCTTGCGGCATTTTCCGATGACGTCGGCCAGCGGGTTCGACGCGTCGGACTTTTCAACCCGGAAGTAGGGCGTGCCGGGTTCGGCATGCTCCTTCCAGATTGCGATGCCGGCGCCGTCCTGACCCCGATTGTGCTGTTTTTCCAGCAACAGCGAGATCATCGAGAGTCCGAGGGCCGCGTCTTGCCGGCGCAACTTTAACAGCGAGATTCCACACATGATCCAATTACCTCAGTAGATGAACAGCATTTCGCGATATTTCGGGAGCGGCCAAACCGCGTCGTCAACCGCAGTTTCCCAAGCGTCGACCGCCTTGCGAAGCTCGATCAATCCGGTGAGGATTGCATCGTGTTTGGAGCTCAACGCCTTGTCCAGCGCGGTGATCGCGGAGTCGAGATTGTTGAGCAGCGCACCGAGCGTTTTGGCGCGATTCTTGAGCGCGGCATTGCCGGTCTTTTCGGCGCTTTCAAAGGCGGTGTCGAAGCTCTTGCAGGCGATCGGGAGGATCATGCTGCGGGCGATTTCGAGACCGATCTGGCCCTCGATGCGGATCTTGCGATGGTATTCTTCGATGAAGATTTCATAGCGCGACGCCATTTCGCGGGCGGTGAAAACGTTGTATTTTTCGAACAGCTTGACATTGTCTTTTTTGCGGAGCGGCTCGAGTCCTTCGAGGGTGTTGCGGAGGTTCGGCAGGCCGCGGCGCTCCGCTTCCTTGCGCCAGTCCTCGCTGTAGTTGTCGCCGTTGAAGATGATCCGCTTGTGGGCCGCGATTTCCTTCTGGAGCAACACCTGGAGCTGGGCGTTGAAGTCTTCGCTTTTCTTGAACTTCTCAATCTGTCCGGCGAGGTAATCGAGCGATTCGGCGACGATGGTGTTGAGCACCACGTTGACGCCTGCGCAGGACTGGCTCGAACCCGCGGCGCGGAATTCGAACTTGTTGCCGGTGAAGGCAAACGGGCTGGTCCGGTTGCGGTCGGTCGTGTCCCTCGGCAGAGGCGGCAGCGAGTCCGAACCGATCCGCAGCGTGCCGGCCTTGCGGCTCGACTTGGCTCCGCCCATTTCGATCTGGCTGATAATGTCGGTCAGCTGGTCGCCGAGGAAGATCGAGACGATTGCCGGCGGCGCTTCATTGGCGCCGAGCCGGTGGTCGTTGCCGGCGTACGAAGTGGTGGTCCGGAGAATGTCGCCGTGAATGTCGACGGCTCGGATGATCGAAGTCAGCACGGTCAGGAAGATCGCGTTCTGATGCGGGTTGTCGCCCGGATCGAGCAGATTCTGCTTGCCGTAGCCGACCGACCAGTTGTTGTGCTTGCCGGAGCCGTTGATGCCGGCGAAGGGCTTTTCGTGGAGCAGGCAAACCAAGCCGTGGCGGTCGGCAGTCTGGCGGAGAATCTCCATAACCAGCATGTTGTGGTCGACGGCGAGGTTGAGTTCCTCGAACATCGGGGCGATTTCGAACTGGGCCGGGGCGACCTCGTTGTGACGGGTCTTGGCCGGGATGCCGAGTTTCCAGAGTTCGGTTTCAACTTCGGCCATGAAGTTGAGAATGCGCGGCTTGATCGAGCCGAAATAGTGGTCTTCGAGCTGCTGATGCTTCGGCGGCGGTGCGCCGAAGAGGGTGCGGCCGGTCTGCACCAGGTCGGGGCGATTCAAATAGAAGTGCTTGTCAATCAGGAAGTATTCCTGTTCGGCGCCGAGCGTGACCAGCGCCATTTCCTCGGGCGAGCCAAAGGCGCTCATCAGCC
>JBFWIO010000077.1:0-10048 GCA_050255955.1 Victivallaceae bacterium | reverse complement strand
CCGCTCGGTGACAAAAGGGGCAATGGTGTGGACAAACGGATGGAATCCTTCGAGGCTCATCGCCGCCGCCATCGAGACTTCGGTGTTTTCGGCGATCCCGGCATTGAAGAAGCGATCGGGATACTTTTCGTAGAATTCACGGAACAGAAAAACGCTGATGTCGCCCATCAGCATGACCAGTTCGGGGTCGTTTTCGGCGAGCTTCAGGATGGTATCTTTGAAACACTTACGCATGGTCGAGCTCCTCCAGCAGCATGGTCAGTTCCCCGGCGTCCGGACTGCGGCGGTGCCAGGCGAACATCTCGCGCAGCAGCGTCGCACAGCCGTGCCCCTTGCCGGTGCGGCAGACCAGCGCCACCGGGCGGCCGTCGGGTACGGTTTCACTCATCGCGGCGGTCAGCGCCGCGAGGTCATGGCCATCCACCTCCAGCGTCCGGCAGCCAAAGGCGGCAAATTTGGCGGCGGGCTCGCTGATCGGCAGACAACGCAGCTGCGAACGATTCCAGTCGAGCAAAAATGTCAGGTTGTCGAGTTTGAGATGGGCGGCCATCTGGATCGCCTCCCAGACCGAGCCCTCGTTGCTCTCGCCGTCGCCGATCAGCACAAAAACCCGGCGGGCCTGATGCTTGAGCTTGATCGCCAGCGCGAAACCGACGGCGGCCCCCGGCCCGTGACCGAGCGAGCCGGTGCTCCACTCCACCCCGGGTACCTTGTGGCGGTCGGCGTGACAGCCGAAGCGTGACTGAAAAGCGCCGAAAGAGGCCACTTCGTCAACCGGGAAATAACCGAGCTGGGCGAGCACCGAATAGTGCGCCAGCGCGGCGTGACCTTTGCTCAAAATGAAAATGTCGCGTTCGGGGTCGGCGGGCTGCGCGGGATCGTGACGCATCACTGCGTAAACCGCGCGGATCATCTCGATCACCGAAAAACAGGTCGGCAGATGTCCGTGTCCGCTGCCGTGGGCGACACGGAGGCAGTTACGCCGGATTTCTTTGCTGATCGCGTCGAGCATGTGATCAGTCTCCCAGTAGTTTGCGTTTTAGTTTGATCGCGGTCATCTGTTCAAGGTGTTCACGCGCCGCCGGACCGAATTTGGTCTCGATCATGTGCAGAAACCGCGGATTTTTGAAATAGACGTCAAAAGCATAGTCGCGGAATTCAAGCACCTGCCGCGCGGTAAGGTGCTCGGTCGGCAACGGCAGAAAGTCGTAGCCCTGCGAAGCGTAGCCAAGCCAGGTGTCGGGCAGTTTGACGCCTGCAAGCAATGCTTCCTGATAAAGCTCCGACCCCGGAATCGCCATCGTGCAGAAAAAACTCGGAAAAGCCGGCAGCAGCTCCAGCGCAAGATTGAGAGTCGACTGCATCGATTCGTAATCGTCGCCGGGCAAACCGAACATGAAATTGGCACAGAAATCGATCCCGGCGGCATGGGCGCGGCCGACCGCGCGCCGGACGGTGTCAAGGTCGTAACTGTCCTTGCCGACATTGGCCCGGATATGCTTGCTGCCGGTCTCGATCCCGAGCTTGAGCCAATGGAATCCGGCGCGCTTGAGCAAGGCCAGATCGGCGTCGGAAATTTTCGCAAGCACGTCAACCCGGGCGAAGGCGTTGATGTTGAGTTCATAACCGCGCGCGATAATCCCCTCGGCGATCGGCCGGTAGTGGCGCGGGTCAAATACGAAAAGTTCGTCGTGAAGATTGATGTGCTTGACACCGTAAGTCCCGACCAGGATATCGAGCTGTTTGAGCACCCACTCCGGCGACCAGGCGCGGAGCTTGTGTTCGCCGTAGGTGGAATGGATCGCGCAGAATTTACAATGATACGGACAGCCGAGGCTGGTGAAGAGCGAGGCGAATTTGGTCCGCTCCGAGAAATCGCGCAGACACATCCAGCTGAAAGCCCGGTATTGATCCATCGGCAGCAGATCCCAGGCGACGTCGGGCAGCTCGGCGGAGAGGTCGGCGACATTGGCCGCACGCGGATTGATCCGGATTTCCATACCAGAGCGGTAACAAAGCCCCGGCACCGCTTCGGGCGGAACACCGCCGAGCAGTTTTTCAAAGCCGTAGAAGCCTTCGCCGCAGAGCACGCAGTCCGCCCCCGACTCCTCAAGCGAACGCTCCGGCAGTGCCGACGGATGCCAGCCGGAGAGCACGACCGGTTGATCCGGCAGTTCCTCCTTGAGCTTGCGGCAGAGGGCGTTGACTGCGACCATGATCGGTGCGCATACATTGGCCTGCTGGCTGTAGCAGACTACCGCGGCGAAGCGCGGCGCGGCGCGGCGGACGGCGGCGGCAGTTTCATCGAAGTCAAGGTTTTCGGCATTGGCGTCGAGGATGGCGACCCGGAACCCTTTGCCGCGCAGAAACCCCGCCGTCAGCGCCGCCCAAAACGGGGTATCGATCGCGGAAAACACTTTGCTCAAATCCTGATACACCGCCTTGCGGGTGCCGCCCGGATTGATCAGCAGCAGATCCAATTTGTCCGACATAAAATATCTTCCGGCTGTAAGTTCAAAAACAGTTGCTCCGATTTCAAAAGAATCTCGCAGCGCTCCGGCAGCGAACGACTTTCCGAATCGCCGGACGGCGTGAGAAAAATACCCGATGCCGGGATTTCCCTGAATCGCTCCCGGCAAGTCGGAAAATTAGACTTATCGAGTGCCCGAAAGGACTTATGAAATTGGCTCAGTTACGATTGAATACCGAATATTATAGCACGGATTCGCCCGAATACAAGCATCCGGGCGCCCGCGGAGAGGCTTTTTGCAACCTTTGGAAAGCACTGCGCCCGACTTGCATTCGGCGGAATCGGCGATATCTTACCGGCATGAAAAATAACGATGCAAACAATCGGGCAATATGAATTTATCCTCCCTGTCCGCCAAACTGACCGCACTCTGCGACCACCCGGGCGTTCGGCGCTACGGGCACAATATGGTCTGGATGCTGATCGAAAAAGTCTTCCGACTGCTGCTCGGCACCGGAGTCGGCATCTATGTCGCCCGGCAACTCGGGCCGGCCAATTTCGGTTTGCTCAATTACGCCATCAGCTTTGCCACGTTGTTCGCGGTCTTCACCTCGCTCGGACTTGATTCATTGGTGGTCTGTGAACTCGTCGCCCGGCCGGAGCGGCAGGGCCGGGTGCTCGGCACCGCGGCGGCGATCAAGGCGACGGGAGCGGTTATGATGTGGCTGGCGATCAGCGCCGCGCTCCTCGTCGTCCCCGGGGTGCCGGGCTCGACATGCCTGGTGCTGCTGGTTGCGGCAGGCTATTTTTTCAGTTCTTTTCAGGTGATCGAACTCTATTTTCAAGCGCGGGTGAAGAGCCAATACATCGCCGTTGCGCAATTGATCGCGCTATCCGTGGTCTCGGGGTTCCGGCTCTTCTTCGCCTGTCTGCAATACCCTTTGTGGTGCTTCGCTTTGCTCGAATCGGTCAACATGGTGCTCAACTTCGCCGGTTATGCGCTCTTCTACCGTTTCACCGACTTGCGGCTCGATCGCTGGAGCTGGGACGGCGAAGTCGCCCGAAAGCTCTTTCGCGACGGCTGGCCGCTGTTGCTCGCTTCGCTCACCGGGTTGCTCTACTTGCGGATCGACCAGCTCATGGTCACCACCATGATCGGCAGCGCCGCCAATGGACAGTATGCGGTGGCTTACCGGCTCTGCGAACTGCTGATCGCTCTGATCTGGATCATCTGCACCGTGCTGCTGCCGTCGGTGGTGGGAACGCGGCGGACATCATTGCGGCGCTATCATCAGCGCATGGAGCTCTTCATTGGCGGTATGTTCTACCTCGCGTTGCTGACCGTAATTCCGGCGATGTTCGCCGGTAAATACGCGATCGCACTTCTCTACGGACCGCAGTATCAGCAGGCGGGGGATCTCTTTTTCTGGTATGCGGCTCGGCTGTTGATCGTCATCCCGGCGCTGCCGCTGGGACAATGGATGCTGGCCGGAAATTACCAATTCTTCAGCTTCTGGGTGACCCTGATCGGGGCGGTGGCAAATATTGCGCTCAGCTATCTTCTGATCCGGCATTTCGGGGTATTCGGGGCGGTCTGGGCGGTCAATCTGAGCACGGTGCTGTCGCTTCTGGCAATCCCGCTGCTGTTCCGTCCGAGCCGCTACTCGGTCAGGCTGTTCTTCAGCGCGATCTTCCGTGATCCGCGCAAATTTTTGCATCAACTGGAAAAACTCTGATCAGTTGACGTCCTCCGGGAGATACCCCAGCCCGAACGGCCCGAGCGTATCAAGCTCGATTACCCCGCCGCGACGGCGGTAGAGACCGGGATGGCGGGCTTCAAATTCCTGCGACACGGCCGGACAGAACTGGGGCGAATTGCACTCGACCCCGAGCGTTGAGCCGATCCGGGCGGCGAAGTTGACGTGGGGAATCATCGCTTCGGCGGGATTGGTGAGATCCTGAACCATGATCCCCATGCCCCGGCTTTTGGCGTAACAGCCGGAGAGGAGCGCCCCGGTCAGCGTCTTGCAGACCTTGAGCGCAACCCCGGTCCAGCCGAGCTGACGGCCGCGCTCGACGCAACGCCAGTCGTGAGCGCTTTCGTCGAGATACAACGGTTTGCGCGCCGCAATCGATGAAACATCCACGCCGCGCTCGATGAAGTCGTACCCGAAAGGCTGTTCGACGTAATCAATCCTGCCGTACGCCTCGGCGTCTTGGCCTTTGACTTCGTCCAGCACCTGATTGACATAATCAACCCCGGTCGCGGTGCAGTTGAAGTCGGGTGACAGGTGGCGGACGCCGTACTTGCGGGCGAGTTCGCCGATCCCGAGCGTGCGTTTGACGTCCCAGTCGAAGTCGTTGCCGACGAGCTTGAATTTGAGGCAGTCGAGGCCGTCGCGGCGGATCCACTCCTCGAGCGTGACCGGGTAGCCGTCGGCGGGCTCGCTCCCGGTGAGTTCGGCCGCGGTCAGCGCGTCAAGTCCCCCCACCGAGTGCCAGACCGGCAGCCGGGCGGGAGGCGCGGCAACGAGGTAGCGCCCGGGATAGGTCATACAAAGCGCGTCGTCGCCGAAAAAGTCGGCGAGGTCGCGAGAAAGATAAGGCACCTGATACGTCGCGAAGCTCGAACACCCGATCGCCCGGCCGTAGGCATCGTGGAGCGCGAGGTCAAAGGGCGAGTTGCAGACCAGCGCCGCCAGCTCCGGGAGCCCGGGAACGGCGGCGGCAAGCCGCTCTTCGAGAAAGTCGTACCCGAGCTCAAGCGGATGGCCGGAGGCGGTGACTTGTTGCCACGCTCCGGCGAGTTTGCGGCACGCGTCGGTCATGTGCGCCTCGCGCTCGTGCCAGTCGAGTTTGACATCCGGCCAGGCCCAGCCGACGCTGAGGGGGGTGCTGCCGTACCCGGTTGCCCGGCGGCCGTCGCCGAGCTCGACCGCGATCTTCGCCATGGCGATCGGAAAGCACTCGATGACAATATTGCCGATCCGGTACGGCCAGCGCAAACGGCAGGCGCGAAAGGCGATTTCGACTTCGCAAACGGATAAATCGGTGAGTTTCTTCATGAAGAGGTTCCCGTTCAAATTTCGCTGAGTTTGACGATCCGTTTTTCGCGGGCGCTTTTGATGGCGGCAAAGGCCACCCGGGTGGCGCTGACCGCGTCGTCAACACCGCAGACTTCGCCGCGGAGACCGTTGATCTGGTCGATGAAGTGCTCCAGCGCGTGGGCATGTCCCTTGTCCGGTTCGGCGGTAAACTGCCTGGCGGGGTCGCCGGTGGCGGCGGCTTCGGCGCAGGCGGCGGCTTTTTTCTCCAGCCACCCGGCGATTCCGCCTTGAACTCCGATATTTGCATGACGGTCGTTGAGAAAGGGATATTTGAGGAGCGCCGGCGCACCCGGAATCCCGGCGGTACGGACTTCGCACATGTGATCGACCGCCACCAACGCGCCGTTGCCCATCATCTCGTAGAGTTCCTTGGGGTAGCCGAAGGTGCCGTTGGCGCAGAGGTTGAGGGTCGCCAGTTCGCCGGTGCGGTACTTGATGATGATCGCATGATTGAGCATCCCGGTCTCCATCGCCACCACCTCTTCCGGTTCGGCGGCGAGGAACCAGTTGCACAAGTCGGTGAAGTGAGTCATCTCAAAAAGCATCGGCCCGTGCGGAGCCTGGGCGGGGTCAAAGACCCAGTTCTTCCAGCTGTACCAGTCGTCATTGATCCTGACGTTCATCGAAGCGCGCCCGTCGTCCGCCCGGTGCGGCCGGTCGGGTTCGCGGTTCCAGCGCCACAAAGCTTGCTTGTTCTCCGCCATTTGAGCACGAAAAATCCGGCGGGCGTCGATCATCGCCGGACTGTTGCGGCGGTTGTGGCCGACGCAAAAGGGAATGCCGCTCGACTTGACCACCTGTTGAATCCGGTAAACCTCCTCCAGCGTGGTCGCCAGCGGTTTTTCGACATAAATCGGCTTGCGGTTCGCCGCCGCGCACTCGATCACCGGAAGCCGGAGTTTCTCGGTGGTGGCAAGGCAAATCGCGTCGATGGCGGGGTCGGCGATCACCGCTCGCCAATCTTTTGACGTCGCCGCGCCGTAGCGTTCGCGGCAAAGCGCGAGCGATTCGTCGGAGAGATCACAGCAGGTGTGAAGCCGTGCCTTGGCCGACTTCGCCAGATTCGGGATGTGCTGCATTTGCGCCAGCGCGCCGCAGCCGATCACCGCAAAATTGAGTTTTTTCATCGCCCGGACTCCCTTTTTTGGGCCGCCTTAAACTAAGTATAAATTTAATATACCTACTTTTCGATTTTTTTGCAAATCCGACTTGCAAAAAAAAGATCAAACTATTATATTGACCCTCATGAGCAAATACCGTCAAATCGTCGAAATCATCAAACGCGAGATCCGTTGCGGCGAACGCGCGCCCGGCGACAAACTGCCGGGCCAGACCCAGCTGGCGGCGCAATTTGAAGTGTCCGAGATCACCGCCCGGCGGGCGCTCGACGAACTCACCGCGGCAGGTCTGGTGGAGCGCCGCCACCGCAGCGGAAGTTACGTAAGGCAAGTTCCGCAATACTTCCGCCGCATCGAAATCGTCTGCACCGGCGAGGTGAAAAATCCGGCGCTGTGGCTCGGCGACTACTGGAGCGGCGTGGAATCAAGCGGCCGCGAATTCGGCATCGGAGTCACCGTCTCGCGCCGGCTTCCGGCTTCGACCGAAGCCGCCGGAGTGATCCTGATCGGCGAAGACGCCGCGATGATCCGGGAGCTTGAGACACGCGGCACCCCCTTTGTCAGCGCGATCACCCGTAACCGCCTCACCCGGCACAACGTCCGGATCGACTACCCGGCGGTGGCCGCCGCGCTGCGCGACGCGCTGGCCGCCGATGGAGCGAAGCGGATTCACTTCCTCGGCAACCTCCGCCATCCCAACCACCGCCTGGCCGCCGAAGCCTTCCGGACCGCCGGCGCCCAAGTCCATTCGGTGACCGAAAAAACCATTGCCGAACGCCTCCGCGCCATCCTTGAGCGGCCAAACGAGATCGACGCCCTGGCGGTAATGGGGGGCACGCTCCCCTTTGTCGCGCTCCCGGCGCTCTTCGGCAGCCGTTTGCCGGTCAAACTCGGGGTGTTCGCCGAGAACCGCGCAGTGGCCTTTCTCGGCGAATACGCGTATCTCGCCGACTACCGCTTGTTCGAGGCGGGCAAGCTCAGTTTCGCGCTGCTCAACGAAGTCGCCGCCGACCCGGCGCTGCCGCGCTGCGTGCGAAGTCCGCAATTCCATATTTATCCGCCGGGAACCCGGCCAAAGGAGAATTATGCTTCGTTTTGAAAGTGTGTATCTCGATTCCCCCTTTGTCCCCGGGCGGGCGCTCGACCTCTTCCGGCCCGATGAAGTCCGGGCCGCGGCTCCGGCGCTGTTCTTCGTCCACGGCGGCGGCTGGCACGCCGGAAGCCGGGTCGACTGCCACAAACTCATGGAGTATTTCCGGGGACGGGGTCACTTTTGCGCCGCCGCCGACTACCGGCTCAATGTCACGGCGACGGATCAGCTGGCCGATTTGCGCGAGAGCATCCGTTATTTCGCCGACCTTCTGGCGGCGGCCGGTCATAACGGGCGGATCGTGATTTACGGCGGCTCTGCCGGAGCTCATCTTGCGGCGCTGCTGGCGCTGGCCGCACCCGGAAGTTGCGGCGAGAGAGTGGCCGGCGCGGCGGTTCCGGCGGCGGGTCTGATCGTCTCGGCCTTTCCGCCATACTTTGCTCCGTGGCCGAATATTTTCCCGCCGATCGCCGAGGCGATGCGCCGGGCGGCGGGGCGGGCTTATCCCGACGATCCCGAACTCTATCGTCGCTTGTCGCCGATCCATCACGTCAAGGCGTCGAGCTGTCCGGTGCTCAACTTGCACGCCGCCAACGAACACATGTTCCCCTTGCGCCACAGCCTCGAATTTGAAGCGAAAATGCGTGACTGCGGTTGCTCCTGCCGAACTGTAATCGCAGAAGACGCCGAACACGGCTTCTTCTACGACGTCACGCGCGAGTGCCAGCAAAAGGCGCTCCGCGAAGTCGAGGCATTCCTGGAAAAAACCGATAATTTCTATTTTCGCTCTTGACTTAATATTTTTTTTTGCTACAATATATTCAAACATGTTTAAACAAGCTTCAAAAGAATTCATTCCCGATGTGGAACGACGGGAAGCTTAAAGACTGAAAAACTTTGCACAACCGGGAACAATCATGAATCCGAAACCAACAACCATCAATCTCTGCGGTGTTCCGGAGCGGGTCAAAAATGCGATTCGCGCCGGCATCCGCAACGGTTCCTACCGGCCTGGCACACTGCTGCCGAGCGACAATACGCTGGCCGCCCAGTTCGGCTGCGGCCGCAGCTCGGTGATCACCGCCTTGCAGGCATTGGAAAAAGAGGGACTGCTGCTGCGACAGCACGGCAAAGGAAGCTTTGTCGCGCCGGACGCGGAAATCCGGCTCAAGTACCGGCATTTCGTGCTGTGCCGCGAAGTTCCCGAAACCTTGACCGCCGACTACCTCGGCATCACCACCGAAATCTACCACGGAGCGATCGAAGAAGCGCAGAACTGCAATGTCAATTTGAACATCATGCACTTTTCGCGCACCGACGACCCGCTGATGATCGAGCGCCAGTACGAACAGCTGGCCGACGCCGACGGCGTAATCTTCATGGGTGAAGAACTCGAAAAGCTCCAGCGCAAAGTCAACGACAACAACCAGCAGATCCTCAAAATCCCGTCAAGCCCGATCGTCCCGGCACTCAATGACGATCTGGTGGTGACGCTGGACATCCCCTACATGTGCGACTCTATTTTCAAATACATTTCCGCAGTCGGATATCGCAATTGCGTGATTCTGGAAGAAGACCGCAGCGCGGAGCCGTACGCCTCGGCGGCACTGTTCCAGGATTACAAAGTCAGTCTGCTGACATCCCGGCTGATCGGCAGCGGCATCGGCGTCGAACGACTCAAGTTCACCCGCAACATGAATCGATTGAACCGCGAAATCGAAGACTGGATCAAAACCGGCCCGAACCGTCAATACGAACTGATCGTGATCTCCTACACCCATTCGCTGATGCCGCTCTATCAGGCGATGTTCCGCCATGGACTCAAACCCGGAAGCGACCTCGATTTGCTGGGCATCTGCGCCGCGACCACCACCATCAATCTGTATCCTGAACCGAGTTTCTACAATGTTTTTTACCGCGAAGTCGGTCGTCACGCGGTGTCATTGCTGCGGTCGGCGGTGGACGGCCACGCGCCGGAGCGGAAACTCCTGCTGCGGGGCGCCATGTCGATCGGAGAGACCTCGCGCCCCCTGTCCGGAGCCAAACCAAATCGGAAATCCTGAATCCCGGAACATACCAATCGCAAGGAGTCAAGCTGATGAAAAAGATGAGTTTTACGCTGATTGAACTCTTGGTGGTGATCGCGATCATCGCCATCCTGGCCTCAATGCTGCTGCCGGCACTCAACAAAGCGCGCGAACAGGCGCGTTTCAGCACTTGTTTAAACCAGTCGCGCCAGATCGCGCTGGCCCACATCCTGTAC
>JBFWIO010000076.1:0-10163 GCA_050255955.1 Victivallaceae bacterium | reverse complement strand
GTTCTGCGCTTTTTCATTTTTGCATCGCAAAAATGAAAAAGCGCCGGACTCAAAAAGGCTTGAAAAAAAGGAGGGGCTCGGGGGAGGGAGAAAAAATTTCCTTAAAATTTTTGCTCTCTCCCCCGCTTGTCTGCGGGTCATTGGCGGATGGCGATTTGCATGCGGTAGTGGCGGCCGAGGAAGGTGGCGAGGGCGGATTCGGCGGCTTGGCGAGGGTCGAAGTAGCGGGTGAAGAAGATGTCGAGCGAGACCGCTTTGGCTTCGGGGTCGATGAGACCGTTGATGAAGCCTTCTTCGAGGTCGATGCGGAAGCTGATGTCACCGCCTTCAAGTTTTGTGTTGCGGCAGCTGCCGGTGATTTTGGTGTCGAACATTTCGGCGAAGCGGCGGCCGAAATCGCAGCCGGCGCAGTCGGGCAATCCGTTGTCGGCACCGCAGTCATAAAGATCGATGGCGCAAGAGATTGCACGGGCTTTAGTCTGTTCAAAACGGTCGCGCCAGGAGAGGGAATAGCGGGCGGCGGAATTTTCGCAGACGGTGACGAAGCGTTCGATGCCGAGGTTGTTGACGATACCGCGGTTCATCATGCTGGAGATGATGGGATTGGCGGATTCGAGGCCGTCGCGGATGGCTCTGACGGCGGCGTCGAAATCGATGGTTTCGCCGCAGGTAAAGATATCAACTGCGGCATAATCGTGTTCCGGCCAGGCGTGGACTGCAAAGTGGGACTCGGAGATGATCACCACTCCGCTGGTCCCCTGGGGAACAAAGGCGTGAAAGTGGGAACTGATTACCGTCGCCCCCGATTCCCGGGCGGCGGCGACAAAGACCTCTTCGAGCTTGCCGGTGTCGGCGAGAATACGCGGATTGCAGTCGTAATATTCGACAGTCACCTGATGGCCGAGGGCCATGCCGGTGTTCAGTGCGGGCACGCTTTTACAGATGCCCTCCGTGACGCAACTCATTTTTCCCGCTCCAGTTCGTAGACACACTGACTTTGAAGGTAGTTTTCGAAATCCGCACTCTGGATGCGGCTTTTGGTCTGCCGCCAGACCATTTCCCACTGGGCGCGGTTCTTGGCGAATTCGGCGCTGTCGGCGGGGATACGTTTGACCATACCGACGATCATCGCGCCGTCGGGGGTGGTGACGACTTTGGAAATCTCCCCGGCTTTGAGTGAGGTGGCGGACATCATCACCAGCATGCCGGTGGGGGTCATCGGGGGATTGACCATGCTGAAAGTCAAAGTTTGATCCCAGGGTTTGCCGGCGGTCGCCACCTTGAGGGTCTTTTCGGCGGCGGCGGCGGCTTCGCGGGCAAGGATCACCGCTTTGTCGCGAATGAAATCGTCCTGGACTTTGCGCGAAACTTCGTTGAATTCGGCCGGACGCTCGACTTCGCGGGCGGTCAGCAAACCGACATAGACGGCGCTTTTGCCGACGACGGCGTTGGTTACCGGAACGCTCTCAAAGACCATGGAGAACTGCTTGACCAGCTCGGGTTCGGCGAGATTGCCGATGACTTCGGCGTCGGCGGCGAATTTGACGGTGTCAAAAGTGCGGATATCTTTGCCGGCAAGCTCTTTGAATGCCGCTTTTTTGTCGGCGGCCTCGCCGACTTTGTCGTAGGCGGCGCGAGCGAAATCCTGGGCTTTGGCATAGGCGGCCTTGCGGATGCGGTCGGCGACCAGATGCTTGCGGGCATCGGCTTTGACGCTGTCGAAGGCGGGCACCTTGCCGTCTTTGGCAAAGGAGGTTTTGTTGGCCTCGAAATAAGCTTTGACCTCGGCGTCGGTGACGCCGGCGGCGGCCTTGAGGAGCTCCGGATCGGTCAGCGAAAACTCGGCGATGGTCGCGGTGTACTGGGCGCTCATCAGATAGCGGTTGCGGTTTTCCTTGAAGAAGTTCATCAGTTCGGTCGGGTCCACCTTGACGTTTTTGCTGAATTCCTCGCGCCGGAATTCGGCGACTTTGACTTCATATTTTTCGTTGGCGCTGCGGAAGAAGTTTTCGGCTTCGCCGGGGGTGACGACCACCGACTCCATCAGCTCCTCGGAAAGCTTGCGGACCATCGCCATATTGCGGAAGCAATCGGCAACCATATCGCCGTCGACGCCCTGCTTGCGGAGGCTTTCCAGAACCTGCAGGTAGACCGGATAGCTGAATTTGCCGTCGGCGCCGCGGAAAGCTGCCATCTGCTGGAGCGAATCGGCAATCTCGGCGTCGGAGACCGAAATTCCGCGCTGTTTGGCGGCGTGAACCATCGCCAGCGTGCCAAAGGCCTGCTGCGGTTCGATTTTGGGATCCATATTCATTGCCAGCCGGTAATAGATGGCGATCGAGCGTTGCATATTGGAGAGTTCGTTGTAGGTGACGTCTTTGCCGAAAATGGTACCGACCCGCATATTGCCGGGCTCGTTGCAACCGCCGACGCCGAACTGTCCGGGCGTCAGAAAGCCGAGAAAGGAGACGATAATGATAATCGTGAAAATGCCGAAAAGCCAGCGGCTGTGGCGCATGAACACGGTGTTGATGGTTCTGATGATCATGTTGTTTTCCTTACCTTATACTTGGTGTTATTTTTGCAGTTTGTTAACTTTTACGTTGATTTTTTCGGGTTTGACCGATTTGATTTTGAGTTCGGAATCCTGGATGCCGGAGATCAGGCAACCGGGATTGATGCTGTAAGTTCCCGGCGTCCGCAATTCGGAGAGGTCGAGAAAGGCGCGCAGATTGTTTTCACGGAGACCGGCGAGCTGGCTCTCTGGGCCGCTGACCACCACGTCGAGCTTGGGCAGGTCCTGGAGTTCGTAGCTGAACAAGCCGCGCGACTCGGGAGAACTGATGATCTGGAGCGGCAACGCGGCAAAGAAGCGGCTGCTGTATTTGCGACCGACTTCTATGCGTACCGAAACGCGCGCCGGGGTCATGGTAAGATGCTCCGGCCGCAGCAGAATGGCGGTGTAGTCAAAACTGTCGGTGACCGAGCGGTCAAGCGGGATCGGCTGGGTACCGACCAGTCGCAGCTCGGCGACCTGGGATTCGGGCCCGGTGACCTGGACTTCGTCGGGAACGCAGCTGATGCGCTCGATCTGGTAATCCCGGGACAATTTGTCGAGAGAGTCAAAACGCACCTCGATCGGCAGCCGGCGGCTGACCAGGGGCTCGACATTCAAAGTAATTTCGCGCGGTTCGATCTGGCTCACAGAGATCCCCGGCGGAACTTTGAAATCCGAGGGATGGAGTTTGAGAGTGTAGGGCTTGCCGCGAACCACCGCGCCGTCGGGAACTTTGGCGGCGGCCTGAACGTCGCGGACCGAAATCTGGCTCAGGCGGCGCGAGCTGCCGGTCAGCACCACCGACACGCTGTCGACTTCGCGCCCGACCTGAACCATGCCGGGCGGCAAGACGATGTCGAGCGTTACCGAACTCAAGCGCAGCGGCTCGGACTGAATGTACTGGAATTCGACCGTGCAATAGAGCAGAACAGCCAGAAAAAGGGCCAGGAGCTTGCGCCAGAAGTCATACATCAGCACGGCTTTGGCCTTTTCGAACCAGGGAGAGAGCACATTCATTTGCGATCCTCCGTTGATTCGTTGTTGCGGCTCATCATTTCGGACACGGTTTTGCCGCCGAGCATGTCATTGGCGGTATTTTCGTCGAGGAAGTCGGAGATACCGGGGGCGACGTCGTCCTGTTCGGTGATGATGAGTTGTTCGAGGTAGTCCTCCAGTCCTTCGGGGGCGAGGTTGCGGCGGAGTGCGCCGCGGCAGCAGACGCTGATTGCGCCGGTTTCCTCG
Source organism: Victivallaceae bacterium (assembly GCA_050255955.1). GTDB lineage: Bacteria > Verrucomicrobiota > Lentisphaeria > Victivallales > Victivallaceae > JAVBUI01. The sequence continues at coordinate 6,364 of JBFWIO010000076.1, read as the reverse complement.
GAAACGACGATGGCGATGCCGTCGGTTTCCTCGCTGATGCCGAGGGCGGCGCGGTGGCGGGTGCCGAGCCGGCGGGAAACGTCTTCACCGCTGCGGGTCAGAGGCAAAATCACCCGGGCGGCGACGATCCGGTTGTCACGGATGATGACCCCGCCGTCGTGAAGCGGAGAATTGGGGAAGAAGATGGTTTCGAGGATGATTGCGCTGACTTTGATATCGAGTTTGACTGAATCTTCTTCGAGGGCGCGCATGCCGATACGGCGTTCGACAACGATCAGTGCGCCGCATTTGCGCCGGGCCATATCGACCACGGCGGTGACGATTTCGCCGATCACTTCGCGCTGGCGTTTGCCGCGGAGTACGGTGTAGGTGCCGAGCTGAGCAAAGGCGCGCCGGAGTTCGGGTTGAAAGATGACGATGATGGCGGTGGCGAGGATGCTCCAGAAGCTGCCGACGAGCCAGCCGATGACTTCGAGGTGGAGCGAGGAGGCGGCGATCATCAGGGCGAGGAGGGCGGTGATGAGTCCGGAGAGGACGTAAGCGCCGCGGGTGCCGCGCATGAAATAGAGGACTTTGTAAATGAGAAAGGCAAGGATGGCGACCTCCATGGCGGGACGGAGGTACTGCATGACGGTGGTCAGCGTTTCCTGATATTCCGGTTGTATCATCGATTTTTGCCTCAAAAAATTGTACGTCGCGATGCCCGGCGTGCCCTGCGTGCCGCTACGCCGGTACTCCGCGTGCCAAAACGCCGGTACCCCGGTCAAGGGCCGCGCCCTTGCGCAGAGTCAAGAGGGCGCGGAGCCCTCTTGTGGAGTGTGAGGTGAAACCTCACCGTTCCCGCTCCGGGCGAAGCCCCAGCTCAGAGAGGCGGAACGAGTTCCGCCGCTGAGCCCGGCCCGAGTGGAGGACGCGACCGCGTCCGGAGCGACCGATAAGTGTAAACATACAGCGCGCGGATCAGATATTGAGAGTCAAACAATGTGACTCAAAGTCTGATCCGCGCGCTGTATTTTTGTGTCGAACTAAGAAAGTTTATGGTGGGCGCTGGCGCGGCCAATCGCTCCGGACGCATGCGCGTCCTCCACTCGGGCCGGGCTCAGCGGCGGAACTCGTTCCGCCTCTCTGAGCTGGGGCTTCGCCCGGAGCGAGGGAGGCGAGGCGTTGCCTCACACTCCACAAGAGGGCTACGCGCCCTCTTGACTCTGCGCAAGGGCACTGCCCTTGACCGGGGTACCGGCTCTGCGGCACGCAGGGTCAGTCCCCCACCACCACGTCCTGGATCACCACGTTCTCCACCGGAACATCCTGGTACATCCCACGACGCCCCGTCTTCAACTTGGCAATCTTGTCCACCACATCCATCCCCTCTACCACCTTGCCAAATACACAATATCCATAATGCTGAGCCGTCGGCGCCTTGAAATCCAAAAAGCCATTGTCCACCAAATTGATGAAAAATTGACTCGTCGCACTGTCCACCACCTGCGTCCGCGCCATCGCCAACGTCCCGCGCTTGTTCTGCAACTGATTGCCCGCCTCATTCTTGATCGGATCACGAGTCGGCTTCTGATTGAAATTCTCGTCGAAACCACCACCCTGTATCATGAACTTGTCAATCACCCGATGAAAAATCGTCCCCTTGTAATGCCCCGACGACGCATAGTCAAGAAAATTCTTCACCGTGATCGGAGCCTCTTTCTCGAAAAGCTCCACCTTGATGTCCCCATAATTCGTCTTGATCGTAACCATCTTGCGTTCTCCTGTATTCTTCTGCGAAAGTTTCTCCGCTCCCACCGCCTGCCATCCCGACAACAGCAAAACTCCCAACAATGCCGCCCATATCCGACGCATAAACACCTCCCTCGTTTTCCTGTTTCCAAACCGAACAAAAAAAGCGCGGCAAGATTGCCGCGCTTTTGCGTGTCGCATCGTCCCGCCGGACCCGAACGCCTCAGCGCTTCGAGAACTGGAACCGACGACGGGCTCCGGGCTGACCGGGCTTCTTGCGTTCCTTGACGCGAGAATCACGGGTCATCATGCCCTCGGCCTTGAGAGCCGGACGGAGACCTTCGTTGAGCAGCACCAGCGCGCGGGCCAGACCATGACGGAGAGCCCCCGCCTGACCAGCTTTGCCGCCACCCTGAATGCTGGTGGTGATATCAATTTTGCCAACCAGATTGGCGGCGCCCAGCACCTGGAAAATAAAACCGCGGAGCGCTTCGCTCACAAAGTATTCTTCCATCTTCTGGCCGTTGACGACGACCACGCCGGTACCCGGCTTGATCCGCACACGGGCCACCGCACATTTGCGTCTGCCGGTTGCCCAGATTTCTTCAGTGTTCTTGGCCATCTTCAATTACTCCATGGTAACTTTGACAGGTTTCTGGGCGGCATGGGGATGCTCGGCACCGGTATAGACCTTGAGCCGGCTGAACTGAGCGCGACCGAGACGGCCGTGAGGCATCATGCCCCAAACGGCGGCCTTGATGATCCGCGTCGAATCCTTCTCAAAAATCTCCTTGGCGCTGGTTTCCTTGTAACCGCTGCGGAAACCGCTGTAACTCGAATACATTTTTTCGGTCGCCTTGCGGCCGGTGAAAACAGCCTTGTCGGCGTTGATCACGATCACGCAGGCACCGGTGTCGATATGGGGGGTATAAGTCGGCTTGTGCTTGCCGCGGAGCGCATTGGCAATCCGCACAGCCAGCCGCCCGACGGGGGCTTCCGACGCGTCGAAAAGGAGATGCTCCTGTTCGATTTCGCCGGTTTTGGCCAAATAGGTTTTCATGTTTCTTGTTGCCTTCGTTGTATCCGAATCAGCTTCGGACTTGACTTTATCAAACTCGTTTCGCACATGAGCGCCCGTCTATTCACACCCTCGGGAGGATGATCGGATCCCCGTCGGTATGGCATGCGGACTTGTTTACTATACTTTCATTTTTCATTTTTTCCAGCCGGGAACTGGAAATTTTCCGGATTTTTTGCCTGGCCGGAAACGGACTCGACTCACATCCAGTGCTTGAGCAATTCCTCACGGCTGTGGGGCGAGAGATAGGCGACCGGAAAGTCGAGGATCGTGAAAGCCCCCTTCTTGCGCTCCGCCGCCAGCCGCATCGCCGCCCGTGCGTGGGCGACGAGGATGTGGGCGGTGGCTTCCGGATTGCTGCCCCAGGCGCAGCGGTACTCGATCATCGCCGAATTCCCGCGCTCGCCGGTGCGTCCCGACGCCACCACGCAGCCGTCGTGCGGAAAACCGGAGTACTTCTCGTCCAGCTCGGTCTGCGTGATAAAGTGAACCGTGGTGGTGTAAGGCGCGAAATATCCCGGCATCGACTTGATCGTCTTGGTGATTTTCTCAAGATCGGCTCCGGGCTTGGCGACCACGAAACACTCCCGCACATGCATGTCCCCGGGCAGAAAATCGGGATTCGCCCCCTTGCGGACTCGGTCGATCGCTTCCGGAATGGCGTGGGTGTACTGCCGCGCGTCAAGCACCCCCTCGATGGTGCGGAGCGCGTCGGAGTGACCCATGCTCAGCCCGCCCGCCGGCGTCAGGCCGTAAAAGCCATACGCGTGCGCCCCCGGCAGAAAAGCATTGGCCAGCACCCGCTCCAACGAAAATACTCCGGGATCCCAGCCGGTCGAAATAACCGCCACCTGGCCGGACGCCTTGGCCGCCTGATCCATCATCTCGAAATACTGCGGAATTTCGCTGTGGTTGTCAAAGCTGTCCACCGTCGGCAGCAATTTTACCAATTCCGGTCCCTGCTGCGGCAAGTCCCGTTTGGAACCGCCGCAGAGAATGGCGATGTCGGGCTTGAGCGCCGCCAGCCACGCCTGCGAATCGGCGAGATCCATCACCGCGACCGCATCGCCGACTTCCCTGCAAACCCGCTCCGGGGTGCGGCTGACAATACCGGCAAGCTCCATATCCGGATTGCGGGTGATGGCCTGACGGACCCCGCGCCCGATGTTGCCGTAACCGACGATCAAAACTCGCGTCTTCTTCATCATTGCTTCCTCATGCTATACTGAAAATGGTTTTCCGCTGTGAACCAGTGGAGAAATAAAAAACGGAGCACGGCTCCGTCCACGCCGCCGCGGCGCGACAGTCGGTACTCCACTGAAGCCCCCGTCATAAAAAAATACATCGGCAAGTCAGTTTCGTCAAATCCGGAATCCGGTTCCGGGCCGGGATTTTGCAAAAATCATCGCAATCCGCAATCCGCCGGGCCGGCGTGGAATTACATCTCCACGCGCTTTGACGGAATCAGCCACTTTTCGTCGCCGCACTCCGACGGCATTTTGCCCTCGTTGAAACACTTCGTCCAGAGCGCTTCCATTCCCGTCACCGTCAGTTGCCCGTCGCTCTCGCGGCGTGCCACCCACGGCGTGTCGAGCGCCACCGGCTCAAAATTCTGATGCAGTTTCTCAATGCATGAGGTCTGTTTCGAGCCGATCTCCAGCGTACAGACAAAGCGCGACCGGTCGGCCACCTTGGCCGCCGCATCGAGCATCATGTCCGCGCGGCAGTCAACCACGATACCCGACTCCAGCACCTTGCCCGCACGATCCCGGATCTCCCACGCTCCCTCGGGGCCCTGGGCCCAGTGGACCGAGCCGTTTTCACAATCGATCCGGATCATCGGCTCCACCGCTTTTGCGGCGGAGTGGCAGAACAGCGCGAGAATCTTCACCCCGGCCGCGGTTTCGACCCGGATCGCGCAACTGTCAAAGGTCTCAATCGCGGGCCGCGCCCGGTACAACTCCGCCTCCATCGCCATCGCGTCGGCGGACTGGCCGAACGAACGCCCGGCGAGGAAAAGCGAAATATTGAGGTAATGCGCAAAGGCGTTATTGGCCGGAGAGTCGAGCACCCAGTCGCCGTTTTTGCTCTTGAGCTTGCCGGCCCAGTCGTTGCGCCCGTAATACACATCCGCCCGCGGCCAGATGCCAAATGCGGTGATCTGCTCGACTTTGCCCAGCCTCCCGCTCACCAGGATCTGTTTGATGCGCTGAAGTTCGCGCGCCGCGACATGCTGGAATCCGACCATCACGAAATTGTCGGGATGGGTCTTTTCGGCCGCTTTCATCACCTCGACCGCGCGCATCGAACCTGCCACCGGTTTCTCCACCAGCACGTTGACGCCGTGCTCGAGAGCTTCCAGCGTCATCGGCTCGTGGAACTCAATCCCGGTCGGAATGCACACCAGATCGAGGTGCTCGCTCTGATACATCGCGGCGCTGTCGGGATAAATCCGGACCCCCAGATTCTTCATCCGGGCCACCGCGTCCGGGATTTTCTCCGGACGGCGCACCACCGCGGCGGCGAATTCGAGCTGCCCGGACTCATGATAAGTTGAGAGCAGCCCCACGTACATCGCGCCGTAGCCCCCGGCTCCGATCAATCCCGCTTTGACTTTTTTCATAGACAATCCTCAGAAATAAACAATCTTGCCGGTATCCGCCGAGAGCTGCGCATTGAGGCAGGCCCGGGTCAAATCAAAGGTCTGTTTGGCGTCGCTCAAGCCCGGACGCACATTCATCACATCGAGCGCAAAGTCGGAAAAAAGTTTCCGGTCCGGCGCGGCACCGGGAATCTCCCGCTCGCCCTGCGCGTCGATCAGCATCACTTTGCCACCCGCGACTTCGATCACACCGGCCGTCCCGGCCAGCCGTACCCGGTCGTCGCCGTGGGTCGGCGCCGCCGCCGGGCGGAGATAATCGATCGAAGCCGAGGCCATCAGACCGTCTTTGAGCATAAACTGGCACTGGGCGGCGACTTCGAGTTCGCCGTGGTCGAAGTTATCCTCGGCGCTCTGGTTGGCCCAGACTGCGACGAAGTCCTTGCCGCCGAAAAAGAGAATCCAGTCAATCGCATGACTGCCGACCCACGGAATCGTCCCGCCGTAGGTGGCACGAGTCCGGAAATGGGGCGGACGGCTCCCCAGCCGGTAGGATTTGCGCGTGCCGATCAGCTTCAATTTGCCGATCGCGCCGGCTTTGACCAGTTTCCACGCGGTGTGAAACGCGGGGTCATAGCGCAGTCCCACCATCGACACGATTTTGGCGGAGCTCGCGGCATAGGCCGCTTCGATCGCCTCCAGCGAAGCGAGCGTGAGGGCGATCGGTTTTTCGCAGAAGACATTGATATTGCGCTTCAACGCCTCGATGCACATCTCGGCGTGGAGGTCAAAGGGTCCGTCAATGCTGACCATATTCGCCCCCGACTCGTCGAACATCCGGCGGTAGTCGCTGTAAACCTTTGGCGAAAAACCATGCTTGGCCGCAGCCGCTTCGAGACTGTCGGTGGGGTCGGACGAGCCCGAGGCCACGCCGACGATTTCAATGCCGGGCACCT
>JBFWIO010000075.1:0-10213 GCA_050255955.1 Victivallaceae bacterium | reverse complement strand
CCTTCCAAGGTGATTTTGTTCTCCGACTATATCAATACCCTCGGCTTTGACCCCACCAGCGACACCCAGCTCAACCCGGCCGGGTATCCGCAGTCGATGTCGCCTTATGCCGCGCGTAACTGCCGGATCGGGTATCGCCACGCCGGTCAGGCCAATATGCTGATGCTTGCCGGCAACACCGCAAGTTCGGGGCGGATTTATCCCTGCAAAAGCTACAAATCAAACGAACTCGAAAGTACATATTGAGTTCGCTTTGATCGTGCCGCCGTACCGGTTCCGCCGGCGTGGCCGCTGTTCTCCGTGAAATCGCATTGCCGGAGTGTGCCTTTGGCAATGAGTGGTCAACCCCATATAGTAGAAGAGAGACAAGATGAAGAAAATGACGACCCGGGGAGCGCTGGTCGCAGCTGGACTGTTCGGCGCATTCATCGCATCCGGCGCAGCGCAACGGTTCGAGGCCGAAAAGGTTCTCAAGAATCCTGACGCCCTGCTGGAAAACCGCTTTTCCGACAGCAAATGGAACCTCTGGAGCACCGATCAGGATGCCGCGCGAAAGTGGTCCGAAGGCGTGGTGGTTCAGGGCATCGGGCTCAAAGCGGATCGGACCCCGGGCGAGGGGATGCCGATTCTCTCTTTCAATATTCCGGTTCCGGATAAGGGTCAATACGAACTTACCGCGCGAATCACCCGCACCGTCGGGCTCTCGATCGATGGCGGCAAAAGCTGGAAACGCTTCACCGGCGGCGTGGTCGCGACCGGCATCGAGGGCGGCAAGGGGCCCTTTGAATTCCAGATCGCCAATTGCTTCGTCAACGCCGACAACCCCGGCGCCTGTTATGTGGATTATTTTGAGCTCTCCCCGGTCGGCGCGGCGACCAAACCCGCCGAGGGCGGGGTGGTCAATCCGTCCTTTGAAGAAGGGTCGTCCGACCGTGTTGCCGGCTGGAGTTTCTGGAAGCGCGACAATGCCGCTTCCGGCAAGGCCGAACTCATTACCGATGCCCCCCGTTCCGGGCAGAATGCGGTGAAAATTTCCCATCAGGGCAAGGCCGACTGGGCGTTTTCGCCGTCGCGCTCGCTGGCGGTGACGCCGGGCGACGAATACAGCGTCGCCGCCTGGGTGAGGAATCTTGGCGACAAACCCTTTTCCGCTTCGGTCCAGCTGGTGTTGTACGCGGACAACAAGGTGATCTCATACGACCGCTGTTCCATGCCGGTCGGCAAGGCCGGCAAGGATTGGACTTCATTTTCCTCCAAATTCATCGTCCCCGAGGGGGTCAACAAGGCGGCACTCCGGTTGTCGGGTTCCGGCGAATGCGATTTCGCGCTTGACGATCTCGACCTCAAGCACCTCGGCAAACGTGACATTTTCGGCAAGGAGCTCTCGATTCTCAACGGCGGCTTTGAGGATGCGCTCAAAAACTGGGTCTTCTGGTCGCGCGACAACCACCCCCAGTCCAAAGCCGAAGCCGTCAGGGACGCCGCCGAGGGCGCCGGCGGCTGCCGGATCGTCTCCGCCGGCGAAAAGGACTGGTCGTTCACCGGCGTCAGCTATTTCCCCGCCGCCCCCGGCGACCGTTACAAGCTCTCGCTCCAGGCCAGAAACAACACCGGCGTCAAAGCCATTGCCCGCGCCGAACTGGTCGGCTATCGCGGCGGCAAAGTCGTCCGCTACGACCTCGGTCAACTTCCCTTCGGCGAAGATAAAGAGTTTAAAACCTGCAGCGGCATTTTCACCGTTCCCGAGGGCATCGACACCGTCGCGGTGCGCCTCTCAGGCTCCGGCAAGTGCGACCTCACCGTGGATGCGTTGAAACTCGAAAAGGTGGCCGCGCCGAAAGAAAACGTCTACCGCCCGGTCAGGGAAGGTGCCGCCAAACGGATGGTTGAAAAAGTAGACCGCGCTTTGATCGCCTTTCCGACTGACGAGGGCATGATGATTTCTTGGCGACTCCTGGAATCCGACGCCAAAGACATCGCCTTTGACCTCTTCCGGATCGTTGACGGCAAGAGTTCCAAGCTCAACAGCGCGCCGCTCAAAGAGACCACCGACTTCATCGACGCCGCGCCGGTCAAGGACGCCCGTTACCGGGTCGCCCCCGCCGCCGGTTTCACCGGACCCGCCGGCGAATGCAAGGCTTGGGACAAGCCCTATCAGCGCTTTGAACTCAGCGATCCCAAGGGCCGGGTTGACAAAGTCGGCATCGCCGACCTTGACGGCGACGGCCGTTACGACTACGTGGTGCGGATCACCTCCGGCAACATCGATCCTTGGCATATCTACTGGAAAAAATCGCCCGACACCTACAAGCTCGAAGCCTTCAACGCCGACGGCAAACGGCTCTGGACTTACGACCAGGGCTGGTCGATCGAGCGCGGCATCTGGTACAGTCCCTATATGGTCTACGACTTCAACGGCGACGGCAAGGCCGAGGTCGCGGTCAAGATGGGCGAGGGCGATCCGCGCGATCCCGACGGCCGGGTCACCGGCGGCAACGAATACCTCGCCATCCTCGACGGCATGACCGGCAAACCCGTTGCCAAGGTACCGTGGCCGAATCGCGACGGCTTCGACGGCGAGGCGGGGTACAACCTTGCCAGCCGCAACCAGCTGGCGATGGCTTACCTCGACGGCAAGACCCCGGCGATTCTCGCCTTGCGCGGAACTTACACCACCATGAAAGCCGAAGCCTGGCGCTTGAACGACAAGAATGAAATGGAACGCATCTGGGTCTACGACAGCCGCGACTACCCCGAGCGCAAGTATCAGGGCCAGGGCTCCCACAGCACCCGTTGCGCCGATATCGACGGCGACGGCCGCGACGAAGTGATTCTCGGCAGTGCGGCGCTCGACGACGACGGCCGCCCGCTCTGGACCACCGGCCTCGGCCATCCCGACTATCTCTATGTCACCGACGCGGTGCCGGAAAATCCCGGACTCGAAGTCATCACCGTGATCGAAACCCGTTGCCCCGCCGGCGGCGGACTGACCGTCGCCGATGCCAAAACCGGCAAGCCGCTCTGGCAGCTCAAGGATCCGACCAACCATGTTCATCACGGTTTTGCGGCCGACCTTGATCCTCGTTTCCGCGGCTTTGAAGTCGGCGGCGTCGATACAGACGCCAGTCTCGATCGCAAAAAACTTGGGAGCTGGGTTTTCAAGAGCAACGGCGAACTCCTTTATTCCGGTGACACCATGCCCGAACGCGAGTCGATCCGGACCATCTTCTGGGATGCCGATTTGCAGCGTGAAGTCGTCCGCGGCATGCCCTGCCGCTTCGGCGGAGCCGCCGTCGGCGGGGTCACCGAGGGGACGATGGCGATCGTCGCCGATGTGCTCGGCGACTGGCGCGAAGAGATGCTCACTTCGGCCAAAGGCGAAATGCGGATTTATCCCACTCCGATTCCGGCGATGGACCGCCGGGTATGCCTGATGCAGGACCCGATTTACCGCAATGCGATCGTACCGGGCTCGATGGGGTATTACTACGACCCGACCCTGACGTATCTGCCCGTAAACGTCTCGCCGAACCTGAGTTTGTCGATGTTCGCCGAGGGGATGAAAAAGAGCTTCCGGATCGTGGTGAGCGCCCCGCTCGACCGGGGCCTTGAGGGTGAACTCAAACTGCTGCCGCCCGCTAACCTCAAGCTCGAAAAGGACACTTTCCCGATCAAGCTGGCCGCCGGCGGGATTGAAGTACTCGAACTCAAGAGCGAACTTGCCGGCACCGCCAAAGGGATGCTCAAGGCCGAACTCAAGCTCAGCGACGGCACCGTGCTTCGCGGCCGCCAGCCGCTCAGCGTCAAGCCGGTCGAAGTCAATATCGCCCCGCCGGCCGGATTCCTCGCCGAGGCCGAGAACTTCATCGACGAAAAAGGCGGCAAAGCGGTCGTCCGCGAGGACAAAGTCGGGGTCAACGGCAAGTGCATCTCGCACTGGGACGCCAAAGGCCATGAACTGTCGTGGAAGATTGATCTCCCCCGGGACGGCAAATACATTCTCCAGCTCCGCTATACCGGCGAGCGTTCGACCCGCGATATTTTCGTCAACGGCGAAAAGCTCGGTACATTCGTCATTCCCGCCTCCGGCGGTCTCGGCGCGAGCGCGATTGACTGGGAGCTCTACAGCGTTGGTCACAACGGCGGTCAGCTGGTGCTCGACCTCAAGTCCGGTCCGCAGCTGATCCGGATGGTCAATACCAATGGCGAAATGCTGAATCTCGATTACCTTTCGCTGGTGCCGGCGAAGTAAACCGGCAAGCAAAAACGGCTCCGATCCTGATCGATCGGAGCCGTTTTTTTGCGATCTATACTTCGGCGCGTTGAAAGAGCACCCGGATCCGGCGCGGGCGCGGGCCGTCGAATTCGCAAAAATAAATCCCCTGCCAGGTCCCGAGCGCGAGTTGGCCGTCGATCACCGGAATGGCGAGCGAAAAACCGAAGAGCGATGCTTTGAGGTGGGCCGCGCTGTTGCCCTCGACGTGGCGGTAAAAGGACTCCTGGTGCGGGATCAATTTTTCCAGTTTGGCCAGAATGTCATGCCGCACGTCGGGGTCGCAGTTTTCGTTGATGGTCAGCGCGCCGGTGGTGTGCGATGTGAAAAGATGGCAGATTCCGCATCCGAAGTCGGGCGGCAGCAGTGCCGCGACTTCGGCGGTCAGGTCGAGCATCTCGACCCGGTGTTTGGTGACGATGCTGATTTCCGCCATTTTTCTCCGCCCTATTTTTTGCCGCCGAATTTGGCGGAAAGACGCTTGCGGAGTCGTTTGAGCTTCCACGCCGCCATCAGCGGGACTCGCAGAATCCGGCACCAGCTTTTGTTCTCCTTGCGCAGGAAAAACGGCAGCGGGCCGGGCATTTTCAGATGATTGTCGAGCACATAGTCGATCACTTCCATATAGCCGTCAAAGTGGCGCAGCGACTGCGGCGCCCAGCCGTTCCATGGCTTCGGATTGTAGCCGAAGTGGACATAGAGCCGGTCGGGGTCCTTGTCCATGTGGTAGGTCGCGGTGACCGGCGGCGGATTCTCCATGAAACTCAGGAGGCTGGTCAGCACCGACTCGTCGGTGTGGAAGTACGCTTTGCTGCGGTAATCGGTCACCCCGGTGTCGCCCTCGGGGATCACCCGGTACATCTGGTCGCGCCAGCGTTCGAGAAAAGGGCGGTTGCTTTTTTCGATCGAAACCACGCCCGGCGAACAGCTGGTCGTAAGTCGCGGCTCGGTCCGTTCGCCGACGTCCTTTTGCCACTGGTCAAGGATCTCTTGCGGAATATTGCCGCCAAAGCCGGGATAGACCAGTGCGTTTTCCGCTTTGCCGCGAATCCGGATGTGGAATTCTCCGGGATGGTCCGGGATCAGCAGATCGGAACAGTTGCCGGTGAAGAATCCGTCGCAATCCACCCAGGTCATGTAATCGGTGTCGGCCAGCAACATTGCTTCCGGCTTGGTGCATGTTTGCGAACGGCGCTTCTCCGGCGCATCGACGATGGTGACGCCGCCGAGTCCGTTGAGCGCCGCTTTGGCCGCGTCGGTGAACTTGCTCGCGTAAACCAGTACCGGCTCGTCCATGCCGCATCGTCGCATCGACGCCACCAGCAGAAATGCGCCCCAGACGTAATTCATGTCGCTCGCGATGACTACCGTGTTGTTTTTCATGGATTTGATGATTTCAAGGGTTAAATTTGTTTTTTCAGAAACTCAAACGCACAGCGGATATCGGTTGCGGGATCATCGCCGCATTCGCGTTCGATGGTCAGGAAGCCGTTATACCCGATCGACTTCAATTTGGCGAGATAAGCCAGCCACGGCACGTCTCCGGTGCCGAGCGCGACCTCGCGATATTGCGGTGCCACGCCGTCGGATTGGCGCTCCGTGCCGTCCGGATTGACCATGCCGTAGGCTTTCCACGGGTTGCCGGCGGCCAGGTTCAAGCCGTCCTTGGCATGGGTGTGGACGATGTATTTGCCGAGCAATCCGACCGCCCGCACCGGGTCGTAGTTGAGCACCATTTTGAAGTTGGCGGGGTCGAGGTTGACGCCAAGGCCGGGCGAATTGACGGTTTCGATAAAGGCGAGCAGTGTCTCCGCCGTTTCGGGGCCGGTTTCGATCGCCATGGTGACGCCGCGACCGGCGGCGTAGTCGGCAACCCGGCGGACCGCCGCGACCATGTTGGGATAGACCGGGTCGGCCGGATCGTCCGGGATGCATCCGATGTGGGAGGTGATCACCTTCGACTCCATTTCGACCGCGAAATCGACGATTTTGCAGGTCAGTTCGGCCCGCTCCATGTTTTTGCCGTCGATCTGGAAATCGTGGCCGCCGACGTCGGCGCAGATTGCCGAAAAGACCATGCCGCGATCAAGGCAGCTTTTTTTGAGCGCCAGCCGTTCCGCCGCCGGGGCGGCGGGGTGATTGACATTGAGCCGCCGCCGGATGGCGTAAATCTGGACGCCGTCGGCTCCGAGTTCGGCGGCTTTGGCGATGCCCTCGGTCAGCGGCAACTGATATGATTCCGGAATCACTCCGATTTTCATGGCACAGGATCCTTATTTTTGATGTTTATCGTGTCGGTTCAAGCAAAAGGGTGCGGATCGTCTGCACCCAGGCGTCATCCATCGGCATTGACTTCTTTTCGTGTCCGGCCCCGAAAGAATCGGTGTAGATAACCGTATTTGCGGTCTGGTTGTAACCGTTGATGATCCGCATGTGGGTGGGGATGCACCAGATTACGGGGTAGCCCTGGTCGATCGCCTTGATCAGCGTTTCTTTGAATTTCTTGAGTCCGTTGCGATCCCGCATCCGGAGCTTGGTGACGATTTCGGGATTGGGGACGGTGAACACCTTGTCCATCCGGATGATCTGGTAGCCGCCCTCGTTGACGATCAAGTCATCCATCCGGAGGGTGGGGAGTTTCTCTTTGCGCGCGATGTTGTTGTATTCGGAGACGAACTGCATGACCCCGTTGGCGCTGTCGTAATAGCGGGTCTCGACCAGCGGTACCACCCGGACTTTGAGCCGCGACTGCGCCTGCTCCAACGCGGGGAGAAACTGCGACCAGGTGGTGCCCCTGACGACGTCGGTCGAAGCGAGCTGGGCGATGGTGTTCTGGTCGAGCTCGGCGCCGTAGTAACGCATGATCCGGGCGACGGTGGCGGCGACGCAGTAGCCTTTGCCGCCCTGGTCGATCATCGGAACCGGCAAATAGCAGTCGCCGTTCGCTTCCCTGATCAGCCTGGAAGCGAGGTCTTTGCCGTCGGTCGAAGCGCGGAGCGTACTTTTCAGCCGTTCCGGCTGGCGGTCGGGCGGGAGGATCCGCAAGCGAAGATATTCGCCGCGGCCCTGGTTTTCGCACCAGCTCAGTATCCAGAGCGCATAGGGTGAACGGCCCCAGCGCATTTCGATGGTCGCGCCGTTGAGCCAGGTGCGGTCGTTCTGGAGGCCGGAGGTCCGGGCGGCGATGAACTCTTCGATTTTTTTCTGGTCTTCGTGAAAGTGCTGAAGCATAACATCGGGCGAATCGCCGCGGTTGTGGATCGACAATTCAAGCTCATCGACTTTGCCGTTTTTGAGCCGTACGATCAGCTCCTCGACGGCGACGCCTGCGATGGTCAGCTTTTCGGGACTGCGCCGGGAGTAGTAGCGGAAGAAACTTCCGTCGCTGTCGCCGGGCACGAGCGGAATCCCGAGCAGTCCCGCGATATCCCCGGCGTCGCTCTGCCAGATGTTTTCCGGCTGGTCGGCCAGCAGTTTTTCAAATTCCGCACCATTGGTCAGGGTCAGCAGCCCGGTCAGCAGCAACAGCGCAATGATTTTTTTCATCGTTCTCTAACCTCCCGGAAAAAACGGCGGATCAGCTCATGAGCCTCGTCGGCCAGCACCCCGCCCTCTGTTTCGACCCTCCACAGCATGCCGGGGAACGCGGCGACATCAAGTCCGGTCGAGCCGCAGGCTCCCGAACGCGGATCGGGCAAGCCGAAGACCACCCGCTTCAGCCGGGCGTTGACCATCGCCCCGGCGCACATCGCACAGGGCTCCTTGGTAACATAAAATGTAACCTCCTCCATCCGCCAGTCGCCGAGGGCGGCGGAGCATTGGCGCAGAAGTTCGATTTCGGCGTGGCTTGTGGCGTCGAGTTTTTCCTCGACCCGGTTGCCGGCGCGGCCGATGATGCGGCCGTTTTTTACCGCGACCGCACCGACCGGCACCTCGCCGCGGCCGGCGGCCAGCTCCGCTTCCTCAAGCGCGGTTTGCATATAGCCGATGTCTTCCGGAGTCACTTCTCGAAAATTTCCACTTTGGTGATATCGTCGCCGAAACGGTAAAAGCAGAACCGGATCGAGCGATCCTTGTACTGATAATAAAACATGATCATCTGGTCGGTCGCATTCTGGACATCGACCCGGGCGTCGGCCGAGCTGAAAATCTTGTCGAGCGTGGAGACGTCACGGGTGAAATAGAAATCGAGATTGTCGTTGAGCCGCTTGGCGGCAAGATATTTCGCCTCCGAGTTGGGCGGCGCATCGGAATGCAATATGGCGATCTCTTTGCGGTAGAGTTCGGGCACTTCGACATCCTCGGACGACAATTTAGCCGTCCGGCAGCCGGCGAGCAACAGTGCGAACAGCGCGCCGAGTAACAGAATCCGGGACTTTTGCATGGTTGATTTCTCCTCAAACTTACAAGTAGCGCAAAATCTTCGAAAAGCAAGTTTTCAAAAGATTTTTTTCACCGCCAACCCCTTGAGATAAAATGATTCCGGCACCGCCAGCGCGGTCGGGTGATCGGGCGCTTGCTCAAGGTGTCCGACGATCACCGCTTCGACTCCGGCGTCGAGCGCGGCGTCGGCGGTGACTTTCTGGAACAGCTCGGCGCTCAGCAGTCCGGAACAGGAAAAGGTGAACAGCATTCCCCCAGGCCGCAGCAGCAGAAACGCCAGCCGGGCGATATCCTGGTAGGCGCGGCAGCCGCGCATCAGGGCGTTCTTGGAATCGACGAATTTCGGCGGGTCGAGGACGATCAGGTCAAAGGTTCGGGCCCGGTCGCGGAATTTGCGAAGTTCCGCAAAGACGTCGGATGTGATGTTTTCATACCGTTCGGCGGCGATGCCGTTGAGCTCAAAGTTGCGCACCGCTCCGGTGAGGGCGGGACTGGAACTGTCGACATTGACCGCGTGTTTGGCTCCCGCCGCCAGTGCGGCGACGGCGAAGCCGCCGGTGTAGGCGAAGCAGTTGAGCATCTCCTTGCCGGCGGCATAGCGGGCGACCGCGGCGCGATTGAGGCGCTGATCGAGGTAGAATCCGGTCTTGTGGCCGTGGCGGATGTCGATTTCAAAGCGGACTCCGTTTTCGGTGATGGTGATTGCCGGCGGCGGCTCCTCGCCGGCGAGCAAGCCGGTGCATTCGGCAAGTCCTTCGCGGGCGCGGATGGCGACGTCCGAGCGCTCGTACACGCCGCGGCAGCCGCTTTCTTCCAGCAGAATAGCGGCGATCGTCGCTTTGTGGAACTCCGCTCCCGCGCTCAGCACCTGAATAACCGCGAAGTCGCCGTAGCGGTCGGCGATCAGTCCCGGGAGACCGTCGGCTTCGGAGGCGATCAACCGGCAGCCGCCGTCGGCGGCGTTGAGTCCGAGTTCGTTGCGAAGCGCGATCGCCCGGCGGATCCGGCGGCGGAAAAAGTCGGCGTCAATGGTTTCGGCGGGGTCGAAACTCCAGACCCGGCCGCAAATCTGCGACTCCGGCGACCAGGAGGCGTGACCGAGAAGGGTGTTGTCCGCGCTCCGGACTTCGACGGTGGCGCCGGGCGCGGGATCGCCGAGAACGCTTTTGAGCGCTCCCGAAAAAATCCACGGATGGCGGCGGAGGATGGTCTTTTCACGACCCGGATTGAGGAGAATTGAAGGCGTCATGGCCGGAGCCCTTTCAGATATTCACGGTTGGCAAAAATGACGATTCCCTCCGGCGCGGGGATCCGGACGTAGGCGCGGTTGCGCGACAAGTCGCGAATCCGGTCGCGGAGGTAGGCTCCGGGATCGAAGCCGTTGTAGGCGACGGAGTCGAAAATCCAGAAATCGCTGTCGCTATCCTCGTTTCCTTTGAGCGAGCGGACCTGGCATTTGCGGAGAAAGAGGCAGCCGATTTCGTTCTGCACCGTGACCGTCGCCCCCGCCGGGATGGCTTCGACCACCTTTCGCAAATCGGCGGCATGCTCATCGAG
>JBFWIO010000074.1:0-10305 GCA_050255955.1 Victivallaceae bacterium | reverse complement strand
TCCGATCTCCGAAAATCGCGCCGCCGATCTGAATATCCAGGCCGTAACCCGATTCGGCATTGCTGCTGATCGCATAAGCGCTTCCGGTCTTGGCAACCGCCGCGGCCACCACACCGTTGACCATCATGCTGCCCGAGGAGTAAATCCCGGCCGCACTGCTGCCGGTGCCGGAAGCCGTCACCGCGATCGTGCCATCAAGCGCCAGAGTCGAATCGACGGCGTGAATCCCGACCGCATCAGCGAAAGCTCCTTTGCGGGAAGTCGCGGTGACGGTCATCGCCAACGCCAGATTGTCGAGCCCGCTGAAGTCGCTTTCAGCAAAGAACCCGTAGGCACAGGCGACCATGTCCGCTTCGGCGGACACCTGCAATTGGGTTTTGTCCGACGACGAGCCAACAGCGATCAAATCCGTTTCGCCGATCCCGTACGCAATCGCGTTGCCGGTGGCGGCGACCGCGGCGACCTTCCAGTTGCCCTGCATATCGAATTGAATCGCGGACGGCGCTTCGCTCTGGTCGCCGCCCTGGATCCCCAGCGCGCGGGCCAACTGATCGCCGGTTTCGGCGCGAACATTGACCTTCAGCGATTCCGCTGAAGCGCCAAAGACATTGACCGCCGCCAATCCTGCGGCGTGGGCTACCCGTGAGCCGTCAACCGTGCCGGCAACGGCTTTGGCGCTGACCGTCAACGTGCCGTCCAATTTCGCCTCGGGTCCCTCCACAAACGTTCTTCGGTCCGATCCGATCCGCAAACTGCTGTCAACGGCGGAGTCGAGCGTGCCGTTGGAGTTCCAGTTGCCCGCGAACAGGCCGAAAGCAATCGCGTTGGTGGAGTCGGCAACCTTGGCTTTGCCGCCGGTGGCGCTGACATTCAAATTCAAAGCGGCATCGCTGATCAGCAACTGTGTACGCGCACCGATGCCGATGTCTTGAGCCACGCTTTCGGACGAAAGCGCGGTCACCGCAAACACCGCGCCGTTGACAGAGGCATCCATAGCCTCGCCTAACACGCCGACGGCAAAAGCATTGCCGACCCCATCAGCCTTGATCGTGGCCTTGGTCCGGGCGGAGCCTTGAAATAAAGAACGTTCATCGGAAGTCGAGCCGCTGCTGCACAATGCACCGTAAGCTGCCGCATACATCTCAAAAGAAGTTGCCCCGCCGCTGCCGGATTTCGCCGTTACGTTCAATGTCTGAAGGATCGCGACCGAGTCCGCCCCGATTTCGGGTGACGAATCATCCGCCGACGCTTCCCGGCTGCGCCCCATGACGCCCAATGCCATCGCGTAAACATATTCTCCGGTGGCCGTTTTGCCGCCGGTGGCGCTGATGTTGGTCGTCCCGTCAAGCACCACCTCCAACGCGCCATCGGTGTTGGAGATTCCGAGCGCCGAAGCGTAGCTGGTCGCCGATTTGGCAGTCGCACTCAATGCAAAGAGACTGTTGGTATAAACTTCAACCGGTCCCTGCCCGGTTCCTTCGATACCGGACGCCTCAGCGGCGCCGTAGCCGTCGGCAGTCAAGGTGAGCGTATCCCGATAACTTGCGCTGTCAAAGTCGATCGAATTGAACTCCAATCCGGAAGCGCCGGCAAAACCTCCGGCCGATTTGGCGGCAACGGTCAGCGACAGATTCTTTCCCCGGAAATCGGAATCCAAGTTTCCCCCGCGAACTTGGAAGCCGAAAGCGGAAGCCCCGGTTTTGCCGTTGGCCGAAGCGGTATAAACACCGTTCAATCCCGAAATTTTATTGTTCAGATCATCAAGAGCGACCTCTCCTGTGACATTCATGATATAAGCACAAACCGAATCATTTACGCTGGTTGCGGTAACCGTCCAATTCGCCCAGAGACCGAATTTGAGATCGACAAAGGTCGCCTGCAAACCGACGGCGGATGCCTGATAATTGGTACTGTTGGCGATGACGGTCATCTGATGCTGCTGGTCGGCATTGGTGCCAAGATAAAAAGTTCCGCAGCCTTCAATCCCGAAAGCCGAAGAAAAATATTTCCCTCTGGCCGTCACGCTCAAGGAACCGGAGAGATCCATTGCCAAAGTATCGACGATACTCTGATAGCCGGTCGCCAGAGCGACGCTTTCGCTCGAAATCGCGCTGACGCTTTCGACATGACTGCCGAAGCCGTTGAGTACGGTGTTCTGATAGCCGATGGACTGAGCGATATCTACGGCGGTCGCCGTGACCGTCATGCGGCGCACTCCGGCGACGGTCGAGTCAAGCGCACTCTCGTTGTGAATCCCATAAGCGATGGCCTGATTGGAGGCGGCATTTTTGCCGGATGTCGCGGTGACGGTCAAGGTCGGCAGACATCCCGAAATCCCGCCTTCGATGCCGGCCGCGGTCGCCGAAGAATCACTGCCGTCCACCGGCAGTCCCTCGACCAGCGTGAGGATGCCCCCGGTGGCCTTGACGTTCAATGCAGAACCGGCCGCAATGCTCCCGAGAGCGATCTGCGAAGCACCGAAACCAATGGCATCCGCGCTGCCCCGAAGCGCCGCGGCGGTGACATTGTAAGTTCCCGAGATGGAGTTAATTGCGATTCCTGAAATCGGCAAAAAATCGGCAAGCCCGAACCCCATATCGACCGCCATTCCCATCGCTTGAGCCCAGGTGTCGGCGGAGGCGGTGATATTCATCCCCGTCAGCGACCTCAGTGCGATTGCGGATCCGGATAGTCCCTTTGCCGTCGCGATACCGGTCCCGCCGGTTTTGCCGCTTTTGGCGGAGACCGTCAGGATGCCGAGTTCACTCAGGACAATATTGCCGGCGGCAGAAATCCCGACCGCATCGGACTGGGCGTTTTGAATTGAAATCAAGTTGGCGGTATTTCCTAACGCGCTGACGGTCAAGGTAAGCTTGGCGCCGGGTTGCATCGAAAAACTGATATCGCCCGTCTCAGTGCGGATTCCCGCCGCGTCGGCGTCTCCGGCAAAACCGCCGTCGACCTGTCCGCCGGTGGACGTGGCACTGACAGTCCAGGTTCCGGCCGGTCCCGATCCTCCGTAGATTGCATCGGCGGCAATCGCGGTGGCGTCAGCCGAATCGATTCCGGCGGATGTGATGTTCATCCGGAAAGCGGAAGCAAAGCCGTTGCCCAGATAGATTGCATTTTTCGACATCAGACCGCAGGCGGAGGACTGAGTGTTTTCGGCAAAGCGAAGTTCCGAACTTTTGCCGGTCACTTTGGCTTCGACGGTCAAACTTCCATTGATCTGATTAGTAATATTCAGATCGGAGCCGCTGACGATGCCGCCGGCGGCGGCATTCACCCCTTTGGTGGAACTGGCGCTAACTTTGATGGTGGAGTTGAAGTCACCGCTGATAAAAGTGCCGCCTTCTTCCGCATAGATCATCGCCGCGCGGCCCGCATATTCAAATTCGGACAATTCGCCACCGGTGGCGGTGACTGTCCAAGTGCCGACCAGACCGTTCAAAATTTGCAGGTCGCCGTCGCCGAAAATCCCCGCGGCCTCCGCGCCATAGGGCCCGGTCGCAGTGATATTGAACACGGTTCCGGTGCTGAAGCCGCCGATCCCGGCAATCTCAAAATAGGAAATCCCCCTGGCGGAAGCGAATGAACCGGGAACATTGCCGCTTTTGGCAGTGACCGTGAACCCGCTTTTGAGGACGCCCAGCGAGAGAGAGCCGTAGCTTCGAATCCCCGAGGCCGTCGCGGATGCCTCGCTGGTATCGCCGCCGGCGCCGCTGCCGGCGGTGGCGCTGACATTAACCCGGGCGGCAAAGTTGCCGCCGCTGACCGAAGTCTGTCCGAGGATGCCGGCGGCGAACGCATTCTGACTTCCCGCCTTGCTGCCGGCGGTGGCGGTGGCGCTCAACAAGCCGGCAGCTCCGAAAGTAACGAAATCAACGGTGTCCGCACAGATGTCATAAGCCGTGGCTTCGGCATTCGCAGAGCGGGCGGTGGCGGTGATCGAACTGTTGAATTCGCGCGAAACGATGCTCAATGCGCCCGCCAGAGAAATGGCATGACTGATCGCCGCCGCGTTGGCGACGGAAGTCACCCCCGACGTGATGGTCGCCCCGAATGCCGCCGGATCGCCGGCGTTGCCGAGGATGAGGCGGTTGCCTTTGATGACACTGCCGAAGGTCCGGCTGTCGTCGGCAAGACCGGTCAGGGTCAAAAGAAAAACCGGCTTGGCGGAGCCGGTTTTGATGGTGTAGTTTTCCGCCGCGATAAGAAGCGTCGCTGCGTCGCTCCGGGTACCGGTCAGGGATACTCCGCCGCTGATCGTCGCGGCATAATTATTGGCGGACTCGAGGAAGTTGAGGGCGTAAGCCGGATTTCCGGCAGTGACCGCGATCGATCCTCTTGTGGTAATGACCAAATTGACATCGACATCCAATGGCGAAGTCCGGCGAGAATCGATTACGTTGAGCTTTGTCACGTTTGCCATGATAGACTCCTTTCAATTTGGACAAGAAACGTTCTGATGACGGATAAAATAAACGTCAATCAAATAAAAGCAAATGGTTTTTTTGTTGAAACATTATTTTTTAGGTTAATAAATAACACCATCAAAAACAAAAAACTCCGGGGTTTCCGGAGTTTGAGAAATATGCCGGGTCGGGCTTAGCCCGCCAGCAGACCTTTTTTGAAGGGATCAATCTGTTGTTCCCCCTCAAAGAGCGAATCGGAAGCTCCGAGCTGGAGATCGGCCGCACCGACCCCGTAGAGCCGGAAATCGTCTTCAAACGAAAGCCCCGACGAACCCGCCGCCGGCGGCACTTCGGCATCCGGCAGCGAAAGTGAACTGGAATTATCCGGCGGCAGGTAATTGCCGCCGGCAGGCGGAGTGCCGAGCGCATCATAGGTAATCTCCAGCACCAGCTTGGAAACCTTGCCGGTGGTCACCAGCGAAAGCCGACCGTAAGCGCCGGTATTGAGCCGCCTCGATCCGCTGTCGGAGAGCAGGAGCTCGACGCCGCCGTTGATCTCCAGCGAAACCCCGGTCATCGCGCCGATATCCGTACTCGAACCCTGCGCCAGAATATAGGTTCCGAGCTGGGCGTTATCCACCGTTGCAAATAATTGCGAATCAAGAGCCCCCGCACTGTCGCGAACGGTGATGATCGGATTCTTGCCGGGATCGGAATTGATGAGAAAAGTGATCGTTTCGACATCGTTGCCGATATTTCCGATCACCTGCGAGGTAGCGCCGAGGGTCAGCGTATCGGCGCCGCCGCCAAGACTGATGTCGCCGACGCTGATTGCGTTGTTGGCCAACCGCACCGAATCATCTTCGGCGGTTCCGCTGACGGCAAAATAAGCGCCGCCCGTCGCGGCCGGATTGATCGACCCGAGCAATGAAGCCGCACCGCCGCCGGACTTGACCAGTCCGGCGAGCTGGTTGGCCACCGCCGCCGCATTGCCATTACGGCCGCCGTAAACGGCGCCGTTGATGACCAGATCGAGCGCGATCCCCGAGTCGAGATCTCCGCGAATGGCATAGGCGTCGCCGTTTTTGGCGGTTGCAGCCGCCACCACGCCGTCGATCCGAAGCACGCCTGAAGCAAAAATCCCGACCGCCAGCGAACCGGCACCGCCGGACGCGGTCGCGGCAATGCTGCCGCTGATGGTCGCCGTCGCCTCGGCGGTACGTATGCCGATGGCTTCGGCCGCGCCGTTCTTGCGCGAAGTGGCGGTCACCGTCACCGCAAGTGCCAGATTTGCAGCGCTTGTGAACGTTTCGGACGAAGAAAACCCGTAAGCATTGGCAATGCCGTCGGCTTCGGCGCTGACCTGAAGTTTGGTTTGGGACAATTGCGAAACCAGTTCAATGTCGGCAGTTGCGCCGATGCCGTATGCTTCGGCGGTGCCGCTGCCGGAGACGGCGGCAACTGTCCAGACGCCTTCAAATCCGATGCGGGCAAGAGACTCAGGATTGCCGTTGCCCTGAATGCCGAAAGCGCGGGCGCGTTTATCCGCGCTCTCGGCGCGGACGTTGGCTTTGAAGGCGGCGGAAAAAGAATCGATCCGAATATCCTCCGCCGCGAACGCGGCGGCGTGGGCTTTGCCGGCGCCCGCATTCGCCCCGGACGACGCTTTGGCGGAAACCGTCAGAATGCCGTCAAGGACGGTTGCGGAGTAGTGGCTGGTGATCTTGGCATTCGTCGAGCTAAGCAAATTGCCGTCAACATCCAAATTGCCGGCGGCAACCAGGCCAAAGGCTACGGCATTGTTGTTTTCGAGCGGATTCGCGGTTTTGCCGCCGGTGGCGGCGACGGTCAACTTGAGTAAGCCCTGATTGATTTGCAGCGACTTGAAAGCCGACGCGCCGACCGCCTGGGCCCGGTTGCCGGTAGAGACGGCAGCGACATTGATCGCGCCGGCATTGAAGTAAAGTTCCAGATTCCTGGCCCAAACGGCAGTCGCCGAGGCGAACCCGGCCGCGTCCGCCTTGACCGTCATTTTGGTCTGCGATGCGGTTTCAAAAGATGAAAAACGCGAATTGCCGCTGTCGAGGAAATTCACCCCCATTGCAGTGGCGTCCATGTCGTCCGAAAATCCCGACCCGCTGCCGGATTTGGCGGTCACATTGAAAGTCTGAAGAACATAAACCGAGTTGCTGAAGTCAAAGCCGCCGCTGATCCCGGTCGCGGTCGCCGAGACATCGGTGTCGGTCGTCGTTTTGCCGCCGGTGGCGCTGACGTTGACGGCACCGGCAATCGCGAGGCTCAAAGCGCCGACCGCATTGTCAAACCCCGACGCGGTCGCGGTGCCCGTCGTCGAGCGTGCGGTTACGGTCAATGCAAACAGACTCCCGGCGAGGAAACTCAGGACATTGACGCCGGAACTCCGGATCCCCGAAGCGGTCGCAGCCGAATACCCATCCGCGGTTACCGTGACGGTATCGCGGAAAGTTCCGCTGTCGAAATCGATCGAGTCAAATGCGATCCCCTCGGCAGCGGCCAGGCTCCCGCTCGCCCTGGCGTTTACGGCCAGCGATAAATTCTGCTTGCGGTTAACCGAATCAAGCGAAGCTCCCGCGGAGTCGAAGCCGGCGGCGGTGGCAAAAGTTCCGGTGGCCGAGACCGCAAAGACGCCGTTGAGTCCGCCAACCCGGCCGCCGCCGGTCGCACCGCTGAAAAGCGACGCCGTTGCCGTCCCAGTCACAGCGGTGGCGCTGACAGTCCAGTTGGCGAAAAGGCCGTTGTCCATCGTAATCTCCGGCGAAGCGATCGCCGCGGCGGTCGCGGCTCCGGCGACCCCGGCGGACTGGGCGGTGACCGTCATTTTTTGCGGTGTCGAAGAGGACGAATCAAGCCGGACGGCTTCGACGCCGTCAATTCCGACGGCCTGAGCAGAAGTTGCCCCCCTTGCCCCGACTGTCAAAGTTCCGGCAAGATCGGCGGTCAACTCCGAGGCGATGATCGTATTCCGGTATCCGATCGCCAGTGCGGATGAGATTGTCGATACCGCGTTGACGGTTTCGACATGGGAAGCAAAGCCGCCGGAGAGAATGGCGTTCCGATATCCGACCGCCTCGGCCTGATCAACCGCGTTGGCCGCAATATTGATCCGGCGCAGTCCATTGATTGAGCCGCCGAGTACGTTGCTCTCGACGCCGTAAGCGGTGGCGTTGTTGGCCGTGGCGTTTTTGCCGGAGACCGCGGTGACGTTCAAGGTCGGCAAAGCGTCAAAAACGCCGCCCCGGATACCGATTGCGGTCGCCGATGAATTGCCCCCCGGTGCGGATGTGCCGCCGGTGGCGCGGACGGTGATCGCCGCCTTTGCCTGCGTGCAATACAAATTGCCGGAAACTCCGTGCGCCTGCGCCCCGCCGGCGGCGCTCGCCGCCGTCACGCTCCATGAGCCGTTCAGTTGATTGACGGTAACGTTATCGGCATAAAACCCGAATGCCTCAGCGCTTTGCACCGCGGTCGCACTGATATTGACGGTGCCGAGCGTGGCAAAAGAAGCGTTTCCGCTGTCGGCATACACCCCGTAAGCAGCTGCGCTGTTACTGATTCCGCCGCGCCCGGAAGCAGCGGCGACGATCAATGTGGAAAGGGTGCCTGCTACCGTCAAAGCACCGGAAATCCCGGTGGCGCTGGCATCCGTCCAGCCGTTCGAAACGCCGACGCCGCCGGTGGCGCGAACGGTCAGGGAACTTCCGCTTGTCACCCCGCGTAAATTCGTATTCGAAGCTGTAAATCCGGTGGCGAATGCCCTGCCGGAGCCGGAAACGGCGGTGACGTTAAAGGCGCCGGAAACGTTGGCAACCGTAATGTCCAGGGATGACTGGATGGCGGACGCCCAAGCTTCCGAAGCTGCATTTGCCGTAATATTGGCGCCCGAGAGCCGGTCGAGGGTGACGGCGGCGCCGGACAACCCTGTCGCGCTGGCGGAACTGAGCAATGCGGCTCTGCCGGCCCTGGCGCTGACGGTCAGCATGCCGAGCTCGTCAAGCTCGATATCCAAGCCGGCTTTGATCCCGTACGCATTGGAAACCGCGTTGGTCACCGCGGTCAAATTGGCGGTATTGCCCGAGGCGCTGACGGTCAGCGTCAATTTGCCGCTTCCGCTGTTATTATTGAAACTGACCCCTGAATTTTTGGCATAAATACCATACGCGTCGGCGTTGCCAACATACCCGGCGGAATTTTGCCCGCCGGTCGAGGTGGCGGAGACCGTCCATGTTCCGACCAGCGCTCCTTCATAACCGAAGATATTGTCAGCGCTAATGCCATAGGATTCGGCGCTGTCGATCCCGGCCGCATTTGAATTCAGCCGGAAGTTGGCGGCAAACCCTTTGTAAAAGTAAGCATCGCCCAAGGTTTTAAAACCGGCGGAGTACGCCTGCGGCGCGGCGGCGGAGCGTACTACCGTGCCGCTGCCGGTGACTTTGGCCTCGGAAGTGATCGATCCCGCGGTCTGTCCGCGAATGATAATACCGCCGGTCGCCTCAATTGCCGCGGCATAGCCGTCCTGTCCCCGGGTTCCGGCGGCGCGGACGGCAAAGACGGCGTTGAAATCCTTTTCTATCTCTAATTCGCCGTCGATGTCGATCATCGCCGCCGAGGCGCGTCCGGTGGCTCCGGGAAAACCGTCGCCGCCGTTGGCGACAGCACTCCAGTTGCCGTTGAGCGCGCCTGCGATCAGCAAATCGGCGTTGCCGGAAATTCCTTTGGCGGAAGCGCGATTGACCCCGGTTGCGGTCGCCGCAAGTCTGAAACCGGCGGCGAAACCGGCGATGGTGGAATCCTCGAAAAAGGCGATCGCCGCCGCCTCGGCGGCGGAACCGGCGGCCTTGCCGCTTTTGGCATTGACGGTGAATGTATTGCCGAACAAGCCGAGGTCGATCCCGGCAAAAGAGCGAATGCCGAAAGCAGCGGCGGAAGCATGGCTGACGTTGACCGTGCCGCCGCCGGCGGTGGCGTTGACGGTGACCGCCGCGCCGAAAGCCCCGGCCGCAATGCCGTTTTCGG
This sequence comes from Victivallaceae bacterium, assembly GCA_050255955.1. Taxonomy (GTDB): domain Bacteria; phylum Verrucomicrobiota; class Lentisphaeria; order Victivallales; family Victivallaceae; genus JAVBUI01. The sequence goes on along the minus strand of JBFWIO010000074.1, from coordinate 838 downwards.
CGGTGATGGCGATCGCCACCGCATCCTCTTCATCAAGTTTACTCCCGGCGGTCGCAGTGACATTGAACCTGGCCGCGGCAGTCAAGTCGGCGAACACGACTTCTTTGGCGTCGATCCCGTAAGCATAAGCCAATCCGGCGGCGGAGCGGGCGCTGGAACTGACCGCGCCGCTGAACTGCCGGGAAGCGACCGTCAGGCTGTCGCCCAGCACAATGGCGTAGCTGTAAGCCTTGGCCATATCGCCGTTGGCGGTGACGGTGGAACTCAAAGTCGCGCCGAAAGAAGCCGGATCGGAGGCGTTGCCGAGGGTCAACGCGTTACCGCTGATTAATTTCCCTTGAGCCGTGGCATCGGTGGCGAGACCGTTCAACGTAAGCGCCAGAGCGGGCTTGAATGAGCCGACCTTGAGGCTGTATTCCAGGGCATTGATCTGTAGCGCGACCACGGTGTTTTTGTTGGTCGAGAGCGAAATGCCGCCGTTGACCGTCGCCGCAAGCTGATTGGCGGTGTCGAGAATCTTCAGGGCATACAAGGCATTGGTCACGGCCAGCGAGCCGCGCGAAGTAATGACCAGATTGCCGCCGACGTCGCGAAAGTCGGTCCGGCGGCTGTCAATTTGCGTCAAAGTGATCGGAACAGGCATAAAAATATTCCCTCTTTAGCAGTTTTTATGAAAAAAAATAAGTCGTGATAGTAAAAGGTCATCATTTTTTCAAAAAACAAGTTTTTTTCTATAAAAAAATGCGATTTCTCATCGTGTGGGGAGCATCATCCAACAGCCCGGACGAAGCTCAATCCGCGGCAAAAAAAAAGCGGCCCCTTGCGGAGCCGCCGTCGG
>JBFWIO010000073.1:0-10366 GCA_050255955.1 Victivallaceae bacterium | reverse complement strand
ATTTATTTCAAGTGACATCTGCTGAATGGCACCAATTTCCATACTTCCGGCCGTAATCAGTCAACAGCGTCAGAAACCGATCCCGAGACTCCGGCGTGTCGAGAATCCAGACGTTGTTGGCGCTCCGGTTGTACACATGATAGATGCCATCCCCAAGTTGACGACGGGCCAAGCGTCCCATTGCTTTATCTCCTTTTCGGCCTTAATTGACCTCAAGAGAATAATATATAACGTAATCTATTTATTTCAAATAACATCTACTGAATGGCACCTATTTTTCTTCTACTGAATGGCACCTATTTTTCTCCATAAGCTGTTGTTTTTCACGTTGTCACTTTGCGCCGGGACGAGAACTTTCACGCGGCGCCCTGCTGACAAACAACATACCATCACCTATTTCTCCTATTTCTTTCTCCGACGGTTTGAGCTTGTCAATTGAGGGGGCACTTGTATTTAGAAACCCTGCACCAATTTTAATTATTTATTTCCCATGTATAATCGATAACACTCTTGCGTCAGACTTGCTGATTATAATTTCAGCAACACCTCCTTTTCCAAGACCGTGAAAAGTTCCGATAATTTTATAGTTATCAGCATTATCTGTAACAATCCATGGTTTTTGAGATAATACTTCTTCCCCATATATATATATCAAAATAGTTTCGGCTAACTTAAGCGCTGTTTTCTCATTCAATTTTAAATTTACTTGGTTCTGTTCCACTTTTTTCTCAATTGTTTCTTTTAGTAGATTGTCTTCAGCAGCATAGATGACTCCCGATGATAGAGAGCAAACAAAGACAATAAATAATAATTTTTTCATAATCATTCCTGAACCTTTGGTTTAAGGGGTTTTGGGTGATTCGGGTCATACGGCATAGAATCTGATATTTGAGTTGTTCGTTCACCCTCCGGTTTAGTCGGGTCATACTTTTGTAGACTTCCATTCGGAGTGGTCAAATAACCACTTATATTTTCCTTATCATTATCTGCCATATCACCTTGCGCAAATGCATCATTGTTGTAATATGGGCTATATGCTCCATGGGAATGAATATCTGCTACGACCGTTTGCCCATCTGGCGGCGAGGATGGATGTACTCCGGATTGCGTGCCTATATTCGGATTGGAGTAGCTGTACCCATCGCCATTTTGGTAAAGAGTGGAACCATATTCTTTATTGTCGCTTATTGATTTGCCATTAAATTCATTTCCCCATGCAGTGGCTGCCTTGTCCATGCTGTCATAAATATCCCCAACAGCCAATCCATATCGATCGAAATATAACAAAACTCTGTTATTGCAATATGCCAAGCTATTCCACCCGTCCGGATATCCGAGCGGGTCTGCAGTCTGCCATTTTCCCTGTTCCGCACGGTAGTTGCGGAAGAGAAATGCGAACCCCAGTTCACCCACGGCGGGTTTGCCGGTAAAGAATGCGGATTTATTCTCGGTTTCACCGAAGGCGGTCATGGAGATGGCATCGACGCCTTGTTTGCCATAAACGCCGAGGGTGCTGCCGAGCATATCGTTGAACATCACGCCGCCCTTGGAATTCAGCAGCGGATTGCCGCCGGTCACGTAGGGTTCGTTGATGAAGGTACTGCTTCCGCGATGGATCAGGGCGAGGCCGTCCCAAGTGAAGTTCTCGGTTTCGCCGTTGCGGGTGGCCGAGGCGACCTGACCATCGAGATGATAATCAAAGTTGGCGGTGTTTTCATCGTTCTCATAGACTGCCAGGACCTTGTCAAGGTAGCCGTAGCGGTAGCTCTTGTCGCCTTCCTTGACCAAGCGCCCGGCGGCGTCGTAGCGGTAGGAGGTCACGTTGCCCTCGACGGTCGAGGATACGAGTTGATTGGCCTTGTCGTAGGTGTAGGCGGTGGTGACGCCGTTCACCGTCTTCTCAAGGATGTTGCCGGCGCGGTCGTAGACGTACTTCTCGACCGCCTGACCTTTGCCGTCGACCACAGCCAGCAGTTGGCCGCGCTTGTCGTACTGGTAGGTTTGCATGCGCCCATTGACGCTGCGGCCGGTGATCGTACCGTCCTTGGCGTAAAAGTACTCGAGCGACATGATTTGCTTCGACGGCGCCGCGCTCAACGACAGTGCGCCGATCAGCCCCAGCAGCAAAGTTGCCGCCAAACAGAGTTTCTTCATCATTTCCATCCCCTTTCGTTCAGTTGCCGGAAAGCATCAATTTGCGTTTCAATTGACCGTATTTGGTATATTCGTAAACAATCGGCGTGCCGTTGACCACCTGGGAAATCAGCTGGTTGCGGTCGTTGTAGCGGTACTCGACTTTGCCCTCGCCGCCCTCGATCAGGATCAGGCGGCCGAATTTGTCGTAGGTCTTCTTCTCGGTCAGGGTCAAAGCGCCGTTCTTCGTCACCCGGCTCGTCCGTTGCCCCCAGGGGTTGTAGGTGTAGGTGTTGACCACGTTGTCGTCGATTTTTTCGACCATCCGGCCGAAGTAGTCGTACTTGTAACTCCCCTTCTTCTCTCCGCGCGTCGAAGCGATCAATTTGCCCCACGAATCGTAGCCGAAGGTTTCGACTTCGTCTTTGCCGTAGCTCACTTTGATCATGCGGTCGAGGTCGTCGTATTCGTAGCGGATCGAGCGGTCGGTCGACTTTTCCCTGGCAAAGCGCGAGTCGATCCCGGCCAGCATGCCGCGGGCGTCGTAGACGTAGTCGGTCAGCTGGTCGGCGGCGGTGGTTTTGGCATCGATCCCGAATCTCGACCAGTCGAACTTGATTTCGTGCTGATTCTGGTCCAGTACCTGAGCCAGCTGGCCGATCGCGTTGTAGCTGTATTCGACGCTGGTTTCGTCCGGGAAAAGTTCCTTCACCACCCGGCCGAAAGCGTCGCGCTCGAAGCTCTTGACCCGGCCCGCCTGATCGATGTAGCTCGCCGGCCGCCCCATCGGGTCGTATTCGACGGCGAGCGAGGTCAGGACGTCCTTGCCGTCCTTGCGCTCGACTTTCGCCACTTGCCCGGAGGCGTTTAGCGTGTACTCGGTCCGCACGCCGAAGTGATCGGTCTGTGCCGTCAAACGGTTGAACCGGTCGAATTCCAAGCGGCGGTTGAGGCCGAAGACATCGGTGATGCTCTGCGGGTAGCCGAAGCGGTTGTACTGGATAGTGGTGGCGGTCTGACCGTTGCCGACGCCGATCGGCTGTTTGTGGGCACTGTAGGAGATATTGGTCGTCATGACCGGCTTGCCCGCCGCGTCGAGGCGGCTCACCGCAATCGGATTCCGGGCGGCGTCGTAACGCAGCGACAGCACCGGCTCCGGCGCGTCCTGATTCGCCGCCCGCCGGGTGATCAATTCGACTTCGGCGTCTTTGTTGTACTCAAAATTGATGTCGTTCCCGGCCAGATCGCGGATCCGGGTCACCTTGCCGCTCATATTGTCGTAGCGGTACGAAACCACCGTCCGCTTTTGCCCGTCCACGATCTGACGGACTTTGCCGAGGTAGGCGACGTCGTAGCGCATAAAGTAGTAAATGGTGTAGCTCTTGCCGGAGAATTCACTGATTTTGAAAACGCCGCTTTTGCTTTCGTAATCGTAGCTTGCCTGTTGGTTGAGCTTGTTGGTCAGCGTCACCTTGCCGGGAAGGTCACTGGTGTAATTGTAGGTGAAGAAACTGTCGGAGAGCAAGCGTCCCGCAACCTTGCCGCTGTGTTTGACGCCGCTCTTTTTGTCGAGCGACTGGAGGTTGGCGCGGCGCTCGGCGATGGTCTCGGTCTCGACCTTGAAGCCGTCAACAAAATCGCCCTGCTTCAGCGAGGCGAGATAGCCCGCCTGGTCATAGCTGAATTCAACCGGAGCCAAGTCGCCGGTTTTGAGCGAAGCGAGCAACGGACGCTGCGTCCGCACAACCGAGCTTTGTAATGTCTTCGGCATGATCGTCACCGCGCCGGCGCGGTAGCCCAGCTCGGTCTTGACCCCGTTGATCGAGATCACAGAAAGCTGCCGGCCGTCATAAGTCAGTTCGACGAAGGGTTGATCCTGCTGGGAAATCTTGACGAGTTTTCCCTGAAGATAGCTCAAGCTGATGCTGTAGCCGCCGGGCGACGTGACGGCGGCAAGCCGGGCGTCGCGATAAACGAATTTCCAGCCGTCAAAATCGCGTTTGCCGCTGAAAGTCCAGTCGCCGGTCTCGGCGATCGTGCCCGGAGCGGCGGCGGTATCCGCCTCCCAGTTGGCATAGGGGGCGAAGAAACGCTTTGCGCCCTTCATCTCTTCTTTATAAAGTTCAAGCGTGTCCTTGTCGGTCTTGTCCTTGGCGAAGAAGCGGACCTTTTCGCCCCACGGCGTAACCCACAGCACCCCGTCCTTTTCCGGCGTGGCCGAGCTCTCCAGCTGCGGCGAACTCCAGCCGAAACCGAAAATCCCGGTCGCATCCACGTCCGAACGGTAGATCAACTGGATCGGCAAGCGCAAATCGGGAGAGAAGTTGGCGATCCCCAGAACCCGCTCGATGGTAAAGCCGTCAGTGGTCAGCAACGCCTTGCCCGCGGTCAGCGGCCGGGCGTTGAACTTGAGATTCTCTCCGGCCTGAAGCGATACCAGCAGGCACAAACCCAACAGAACCAATTTCCACTTTTTAATCATCTTCCTCCTTAGAGCTTATCCCTAAATAAAGAAATGGCATGATGCCGCGCCGAAATGCCAGTCACGAAGTCTGATAAAATTGACGATACCGGCGGTATCGGCAATTTTAACTGACGAGCGAATGGCTTTTCGCCGCAAATCAGGACATTTTGGCTTATTTAGGGATAAGCTCTTATAGTCATAGCAAAAAAATAAATATTAACTATTTAATTCTAATATACGATTATAAAAAAATAATTACAAGTGTAGAAAGAATTTTTTCTGTTTTTTTTCGCGATTGACATCATTCATTACAACGAGAAAAATTTCGGTCTTATCATTGTATATATCTTATAAAAAACAAAATAGAACTATTAATAAAACGAATTAATTACGGTATTTTGCTATATTTATCGAATAAAAAAGATTTCAGATAACCATTAAAATTTGCCATAATTACGGCTGATACAAATATCTCGAAACGATTATTTTGCGCAAAAGATGATAAATCAAAAGCTTAACAATTGATTTATTTCGGCACCGCAGTCAATATAATGATTAGTAAATCAATCAATAACCGCTCGGCCATCGTCGTGCTCAAATCAATGCCGGTGCGGATGGCGAAGCCGAAGAAGCAATTGCGGACCTCACAAGCGGTGATGACGGCGGAATAACGCTCCGGCCAAGCGTACAACGAATGGTGTCAGGAAACCAAAATGATGGGGATGTCGGCCCGAAGTTTCTGGCCGCGCCTTCGCCGGATGGTGGAATTCATCGAGAAGAAAATTGATGGCGATTATTTCCTCTATTTCAAGAATACCCCTCGGCAAGACCCAGAATAATGTGGTGGATTTTGTGGTAAACGGAAGTCAAAAAATAAATATTTGTGGTGCTTTTTGCGCCACCTTTATTTTTGGTATGTTTTTACATAAAATCGCATATTAGAGTACGAAAATATAGATTTATCGAGGTAAAAATGGTGGGCGATGAGGGACTCGAACCCACGACATTCACGGTGTAAACGTGACGCTCTAACCAACTGAGCTAATCGCCCCGGAAACAGGAAGCCGGGAAAGTTCTATAAGATAGCGCCTTTTTTCAATTTTTCAAGGCGACGCACTCCATTTCCACCAGCCATGTCGGACGACAGACCGGGGCGCGCAAAATCACCAGCGGAAACGCTTCCGGAAAAAGCGCCTCAAGCTCTCCGCGAACCAATTCCGCATCCGCCAAATCACGCAGATAAACCGTTCCCCAGCAAATATCGGCAAGCGAAGCTCCGCCCGCTTCAAGCAAAGCCGCAATGTTGCGGACCATCCGCCGGGTCTGAAGCCTGACGTCTCCGAGATGAAGCACCTGGCCCTGATTGTCAATACTCGCAGTTCCGGAAATGTAAAAGTGAGAACAATCATCGAAGTCAATTCGGACCCCGCGCTCAAAAGCCACGCCGTAAAGCTGGGTCGGCGACAGAAACTCCGGCGCCGACAAGTAATGAAACCGTTCCTGCCCGATGCCGGGATAACTCAGCGACTCCATCGCCACCAGTTGCCTCACATCGGCGAGTTCGGCGCCGATCCCGGTACTGGCGATGAAGTGAGTATCCGCGGTGAGATTGTTGCGGAAGAAAAATTCGTTGCGCCCCTTGACCAGACCGGCATAGTGGGTATCGACGTCGCGACAGTACAGCCAGGTCCGCGCGGTTGCGTCGGCAACCCGGGTATTGAATGCGGCAAGCTCCTTTTTGAGATATTCAAATTCCGCCTCGGTCTGGGCGAAACTGTCGCCGGAAACAAAACGGTCAAGCCGGGCAAAATGCGCCCGGAACGGTCGCTCCCCCCGGCAATGCCAGGCCTCCAGCGCCAGCCGCGCACCCCCCGCCGGCGGCTGGCCGACGATCGAAACAAACAAATTTTCAGGCAGAAGTACACGCAGCTTCTCCGCCTGATTGGTGACGTCGCTCAAATGAAAACGCAACAGGATCGTGGTGGCGTCGTCGCATCCCGCTTCCCGGCAGCAAGCCCGGTAGCGCTCCAGCAGCCGGACGGCTTCGGCACGAAAGTCGCCGTCGGACGACGGGATGGAACTCAGGGCGAAAAAGTGCTCTTCGATTCCGCTCCGGGAGCGGAAAAACTGGTGATCCATTATTTTTCTCCGATTTCGGCGCGAAGCGCCGGTAAAATGATGACGGAACTGGCCTTCTTGCGTTTCCCCTGTTTATCCGGCGCGCCGTCCATCACCGCGCTGACCCGCACCACCAGCGCGTAAACGCCCGGTTTGGCGGTTTCGTCGGCGAGCACGGTCAGGACTGACACCCCCTCGCTGTTGCGAACCTCGCCGAGCGACACCCCGGCCGGAGGTTCATAGAGCGAATAGGTCAAGGTCGGACCTTCTCCGAGATCTTTCCACTTGATCGTCAACTCGGCCTTGCCGTTCGGCTTCAGGCTCAAAGTCCGATCTGGATCAACCAGGGAAAATTTGTCGGCGTTAAAGGATTTCCAAAACCGCGTCAGCAAAAACTGTCGCGCCGGCTTGAGGTGGGTGTAGGCAAAAGCCTGCATCGCGGTGTCACCCGGCCGGGCCTCGCGAACAACAAATTTTCCGTTGATTTCGGCCTTGCCGAGGAGTTTCGCCGGATGCGGAGTCAACTGCTTTCCGGCCACCGAGGCGGCGGTAAGCCAGGTGCTGTCGCGGTTGCTTTCGAGTTTGCGATAGCCGGCGAGGTAGTACGGGCCGGCGTCGGCAAGTTCGAATTCGATCGGTCCGGTGAATCCGTCGACGCGTTCGACCCAGACCAGCAAAGGCTCCGCGCCGACCATCGGAATCTCCGGCGCCGACGGCGAAACGTAGATATTGAAATCAGGCCGCGGCCGGTCGAGCCGGAGATAATAGTGATAGTCCCCCCCGCCCGCCCCGCCGGTGTCGGTGATATCGATCTCATAATCGCCCGCGGCCGGAGCCGAAAAGCTCAAGTAGGAGTCGAAATTCTGTAATGTTTCGCCGACCCGCGGCCGGATGAAATCGTCATTGGTGCATAGCGTTTTGCCCGCCTCATCGCGGATCCGGAGAATCGAATCGAGCGGCGAATCAAGCCGCCTGGCATACACTTCGGCAACCAGAGACTCTCCTTTCTGGAGGTAAATGCGATAACTCCGGCGTTCCTGCGGTTTGGCAATCACCCCGTGGATCAAGAGCGGCGGTATCAGTCGCTCGTTGACCGAAATATCCGTTCCTTCGCGCTTCGGCAGCCCCAGTTCCGGCATCGGCTTCAACCGGTACGGCTCAAAACCCTCGCCGATTTCCAGCCGGTAGACGAAATCCGCCCGGCCGCGATAGAGCGCATCGCGGATATTTAGCTTGTACTGCCCGCTTTTTTTCGGCTCAAAACGCAGCACCGGATCGGGTTTGAAATATTCATCGTCGGCTTTGGCCGCAACCTTGCCGTTGCTGTCGAGCAACTCCAGCACCGGCTGAAAGTGGCCCGGCACGCCGTCGCCGATAAAAGGCTGAAGGCTGCGGCCGATCATCCGGAACGTATACTTTTTGCCGGCCTCCAGCCGGACTTCGGCGTGGTCTACTTCGCCGGGCATGATCATCCCGTTGAGCACGTTTGGAACAGTCAGCCGCGGAACCGCCTTGGTATCGCCCGGAATCGGAGTTGCCGGCTCATTGACTTCGGCGGCGTCGCCGACAAAGAACTTCACCGGATTGCTGACCCGTCCGCCGGCGGTCAGCCGGAGTTCACGCTCGCCCGGTTCGGCGTCTTTGGCAATCGCCAGCCGGACAATCGCGGTTTCATTGATCGAGGGGCTCATCTGAAGTGCATTGCGTTGAAAAAAGAGGTCGCGGCGCACCAGCTCCAGCTGCAGCGGGGTCAGTTTCTCCAGATTGTCCCAATAGGGGTGCTCATAAAACTCGTCGGTATTCTCCGGTTTTGGGGGCAGTTTCTGACCGGCTTTGAGGGCTTTGAGACAGGCCAGCAGGTACTTTCGCTGCGAGCCGAATGGCGGCCGAAAACCGGGTACCCGCTCGACGCTTTTGACCGTCACGCCGGTGCCGGTGACGAAGCCGTCGAGCTTGCCGCCCCACATCGCCTGGCCGCCGAGAATGAGTTCGACATCCTCCCCGGCCTTGCCGCCGGCGGGATAAGCGTAGCCGAGATAGATCGCCCGCGCCGCCGGGACAACCGCCATCATCAGCAGGATCATCCATATTTTTTTCATCATTACTCCCGACCGTTCTCTTTTGCAGGGCAAAAGCTTCAGTGCTGGTAAAGAAATTCTTTGGAATTGATCAGGGCCCAGACCAGTTCTCCGAGGTTGGCCTTGTCACGGTTTTCGCCGTAATAAGCGCCGATCGTCTTGAGTTCATCAACCGTCGGCGGCCGCGAAAGGATATGCATATACAAATACTCCACCCGCTTCGGCCCCGTGATCCGCGCCCCCCGGAAAAGCGATTGCGGCAAGGCATTGATCCGGTTGAAAAGCGTCCCGGAATTCAGCAGATAAAGCCGCTGCGACGCGGTCAACTCGTTTTTGCGCTCGGCGATCATTCCGCTGTCCCGGGGAGGCCGCCCGAAATTCTCCAGCGCGGTGCTGACAATACTGCCGTCGGCGATCGTCACCGCCCGGGTTCCGGCGGGAAGAAAGGTAAAAGGTTCCGGAATTACGCTCGAATACGAGTCGCACGAACCGGTGACGTCGTAGAGGACATCGATCATCACTTCGGCCGGCAGCCGCCGCACCGGGTAGGAGGCAAACGCCGCCTCTTTGGCCGGATCGGCCGACGGTGCGCTCTGGTAGGCGGCGGACAAGAGAATAGTCCGGAAGAGCTTGCGCATATCAAAGCCGGAACGGGTGAATTCATCGCCCAGTGTGTCGAGCAACGCCGGATTGGCCCCCGGATTGCCTCGGAACATGTCGTCGACCGGCTCGACCAGACCGCGTCCCATCAGGCGCTGCCAGACCCGGTTGACCATCGCGCGCGCAAAATAGGGATTGCCCGGCCGGATCAATTCGGCGGCGAAGACCCGGCGGGGGTCGCTCTCGGGGCAAGCCACTTCAAAGCGTTTCCCATCGGGGGTGCGGCAGACCAATTTAACCGGTTCGGGATCGGTGTAGACGATCTCTTCCTTCCACTCGTCGGTCTTTTTGAACCGGATGCGGCAGAAAAAGTTGCTGAATTCAGCCTGTTCGCTCTCCGACATTTTTTCCAGCCGGAGGTTCATGAAAGTCAGCGCGGCGGCCTGGGCAAGCGCGCGCGGCGACCGCTCGGCGACGGCGCGGAAGAAATTGGCGGGCGGATTGCGGAAATTGCTGCCGGAGGCGGTCAGGAGTTCGAACGCCACCTCGTTCCACGGCCGGTTGTTGCGGATTGCGTCGCGGATGTAGCCGTGATAGGACTGCACGGCGTTGGGCCATAAGTTGATCGGGAATTCGGACTTGACCCGCAAAGCGTCACACCAGTACATCGATTGAAGATCGGCGAATTCATCGCTGTCGAGGAGTTCGTCGATTTTTCCGGCACGCTTGGCGGGCGACTTGTCGTCGAGAAAAAGCCGTACTTCCTCAACCGTGGGCAACCGTCCGGCGAGGTCGATGGTGACCCGGCGCAGGAACGCCGCGTCGGAAACCCGCAGCGGAGTCGGGATTTGCCGCCGCCGCCAGTCGCGGAACAGCATCTGGTCGGCCTTGCTGCCGGACATGGTAACCTCGCCGTCGCTCCACGGATCGGAAGCGGCGACGACCAAACACCAGATTCCCAAAAGATATGGCA
>JBFWIO010000072.1:0-10385 GCA_050255955.1 Victivallaceae bacterium | reverse complement strand
AGATCGCCGCCTTTGTCCGCGAGGACTACAACCGGCGTCTGGTCGACACCCGCCGCCATCTTGAGAGCATGAAGCGGGGGGTGGAAATGATCGAGACTGAACTGGCCAAGCGCGAGAAGAACGCCGACGCCGCCGTCAGCGCCGCGGTGGATCAGATGATCAGCACCGGAACCCTGATTAAATTTCAGGCGCCGCACACGCCGCCGCCGCCGCCTGACAAGTAAGTTGGTTTCGTGACCACGTGAACGCTGCCGTTCGGTGTTAATTCCGAATGGCGGCGTTTTTTTTTGCTGCTTGAATTTACAGCGAATCCTCTTCTTCGCCGAGGTCGAAATCGGGAAGTATGGCGTGATCGTTGCGATCTTTCCAGCGTTCAGGTTTGCGGTTTTTGAGCCAGAAGAGGAGGGCGCGCACATCGGGCGGGATTTCTTTGGTGACGACCCGGCGTTTGGCGCTTTCGAGGACCTCGCCGGTTTTTTTGTCGATCAGGTCTTCGGAGTGGATTTCCTGCTGTTGGAAGCCGAGGGCGCGGCGAAGCAGGGCTTCTTCGACCGGGTCTTCGGGATCGGGGGTGATATTTTTGCGTTTGGCGCTCATTGATAAGTCCTCCGGGTTATTCAAGTATCTTTAATTGTCAACGGGATATTGAAAAGAAACCGCTCTGGTGGTAAAGTAAAAGATGACAAGGAGAACATTGACATGAAACTGATCACCGACGAAATTTCCCGATATTTGACCAACTCGTCCGGGATTCGCAAAATGTTTGAAGCTGGTCTCGAGCTCAAGAAACGGTATGGCGCGGACAAGGTTTACGACTTCAGTCTGGGCAATCCGGATTTGCCGCCGCCGTCCGAGGTGGGCGACGCGCTGCGCCGGATCGCGGATAAAGCCGCGAGTCCGCTGGCCTTGGGATATATGCCGAATGCCGGGTATCCGGCGTTGCGTGAGAAGCTGGCGGTCAAGCTGTCGCGGGAGCAGAAGTGCGAACTCGGGGCTGGCAATGTGGTGGTGACCTGCGGTGCGGCGGGGGCGATCAATATTTTGTTTCGTGCGGTGCTGGAGTCTGGGGACGAGGTGGTTACGCCTTCGCCGTACTTTGTGGAATACGATTTTTATGCGGCTAATTTCGGCGGGAAGCTGGTAGCGGTGCCGTCGCGGGATTTCACGTTTGAGCTTGATGTGCCGGCGTTGGCGGCGGCGATCAATGCCAAAACGCGGGCGGTCATTCTGAATAGTCCACACAATCCGACCGGGCGGATTTACCGGCGTGAGGAGTTGGCGGAGTTGGGGGAAGCGGTGGCGGCGGCGGAGCGGAGGTTTGGGCGGCCGATATATGTGGTGGCGGACGAGCCGTATCGGTTTCTCAACTTTGACGGGCTGGAAATTCCGTCGTTGTATGAATTTTTTGAGCACAGTGTGGTGATAGGTTCATTTTCGAAGAGTTTGTCGTTGGCGGGGGAGCGGATCGGGTATATTGCGGTGAATCCGGCGATGGAGAATGGGGCGGAGCTTATTAATGCTTTGATCTTGTGCAATCGGATATTGGGATTTGTGAATGCGCCGGCGGTGGCGCAGCAGATATTGTTGGAGTGTTTGGATGCGGAGGTGGAGTTGGGGGTGTACCGGGCGCGGCGGGATGCGGCGGCGGAGGTATTGGGGGGAGCGGGGATAGAGTTTTGTTTGCCGAGTGGGGCGTTTTATTTCTTTGCGAGGTCGCCGGTGGCGGATGAGCGGGAGTTGATAGAGGCGTTGTTGGCGGAGCAGATTTTGGTGGTGCCGGGGCGTGCGTTTGGGCGGGCGGGTTATTTCCGGATGACGTTTTGCGTGGATGAGAAGGTGATTCGGGCTGCCGGGCCCGGCTTCCGGCGCGCCGTCGCCAAACTAAAAAAATAAAAAAAATAAAAAAAAATAAAAAAAAGCGCGAAGCGCTCAACCCCGCCCTCCGTCGTACGGAGTCGCAGTCCAGCGCGCGAAAAGCGCTGGTCGCTCGCTAAAAAGCGAGCGAAGCTAAGCGAAGCGCTCCCCCCAAAGTCGGCGGAGCCGACACCACTCTGCGAAAGCGAGGTCAGCAGCCGCGTCACGAAGTGACCGGCGAACGACATCGAGCGAAGCAGGCCGGCCGACCGTCGGCCTCGGGATGGCGAGCCGGTCGCTGACGCTCTCTCGGCTCGGGGGAATTTGGGATAGAGTATCGAGGGCGGGCGCTGGCGCGGCCGGTCGCTCCGACACCTTCGGCGTCGTCGCTCGGGCCGGGCTCAGCGGCGGAACTTTGTTCCGCCTTTCTGAGCTGGGGCTTCGCCCGGAGCGAGGGAGGCGAGGCGCTGCCTCACTCTCCGCAAGAGGGCTCCGCGCCCTCTTGACTCTGCGCAAGGGCGCGGCCCTTGACCGAAGTACGTTGGACGCCGTTCCTGGCCACTCGCGACAACGGAGCGGTGAGAGTCAAAGGCGCAGTGCGCCCCCTTGACCGGGGTACGGATTTTGAAACATCATAGGAGCATCAGGAATATCATGCGTAAATTGTTCGGAACCGACGGCATTCGCGGCAAAGCGAACGTGTACCCCATCACCGCCGAACTGGCACTGCTGGTCGGCAAAGCCACCGCCCAAGTCTTCGGCGCCTCCGGCGGCGGCCGCTGCCGCGCGGTGATCGGCAAAGATACCCGACTCTCCGGCTACATGCTCGAATCCGCCCTCACCGGCGGCCTGCTGTCAATGGGCATGGACGTCCTCGCCGCCGGCCCGCTTCCCACCCCCGCCATCGCCCACCTCACCAGCTCGATGGGCGCGGCCTGCGGCATCATGATCACCGCCAGCCATAACCCCGCCGCCGACAACGGGATCAAGATCTTCGGCGCGGACGGCTTCAAACTCCCCGACGAAGTCGAACTCGAAATCGAAAAACTGATTCTCTCCGGCTCGATCAGCAGCGAACACATCGGCGGCGCCGGCATCGGCAAAGCCTACCGCATCGACGACGCCCGCGGCCGCTATATCGAATTTGCCAAAAGCTCCATCAAAAATATCAGCCTCAAAGGGCTCAAAATCGTCCTCGATTGCGCCAACGGCGCGGCCTACTCGATCGCCCCGTTGATCTTCCGCGAACTCGGCGCCGAAGTGATCGAAGTCGGCGTCCACCCCGACGGCACCAACATCAACCTCGACTGCGGCGCCCTGTACGCCGCCAATATCGGCAAACTCGTCCGCGAACATGGCGCCCACGCCGGTATCGCCCTCGACGGCGACGCCGATCGCGTCATCTTCTGCGACGAAAACGGCGAGGAAGTCAACGGCGACCGCATCATCGGCATGATCGCCCTCGAATACAAACGCCTCAATCGCCTTTCCAATCAGGCCGTGGTCGTCACCTCAATGAGCAACCTCGGCCTCCACCGCGCCATGAAAACCAACGGCATCAAAGTCGAAATCACCGACGTCGGCGACCGCTACGTGATCGAACGCATGCGCGAAGGCGACTTCAACATCGGCGGCGAACAGTCCGGTCATATCATCTTCATGGACTACGCCACCACCGGCGACGGCATCATCTCCGCCCTCCACGTCCTCAAACTGATGACCACCAGCGGCAAAAAACTGTCCGACCTCGCCGGCTTCATGACCGTCTTTCCCCAGAAAATTACCTCGCTGCCGGTCAGCCGCAAACTGCCGCTCTCCGAACTTCCGCTGCTCTCAAGCGTCATACGCGAATGCGAGAACGACCTCGGCGAATCCGGGCGCACCATCGTCCGCTTCTCCGGCACCGAAAACAAAATCCGCATCCTCGTCGAAGCCGAAACCCCGTCCGCCGTCGAGCGCTGGACCAAACGCATCACCGAAGCCGCCCAAAGCGAACTTTGCTGATCAAAGGACGAAAAAACACCCCGCAGGATCAAGTCCGGCGGGGTGTTTGGCTTTGGAGAAACCGGCTCTGGTCAGTCGCGGTTGCCGGGCGCGCCGCCGGTCGCCACCGCCGCGGGTTTTGAGCCGTGCATAATCTTTTTGTGGACAAAGACGTAGGCGACCAGAATCACCGCCGCTCCCAGCACCAGCCAGATGGTGTGTTCGGCGATCATTTTTTTGCCGCGCTCGACCATCTCGACGTAAGTCATATTGCCGGTCAGGTGTCCGAGCCAGGCGCCGACCGCGGTCAGGATCACCACCCAGATGCCCGCGCCCGCTCCGGTGAAGATGGTGAAACGCTTGAAGTTCATTTTGGACAATCCGGCCGGAATGGAAATGAGCTGGCGGATCGCCGGGAGCAAACGGCAGACGAAAGTGAGTACTTCGCCGTATTCGCGGAACAGCTCTTCGGCGCGGTTCAGGGTCTTCTGGTCGAGGAAGAAATATTTGCCGTATTTGTAAAGGGCCGCCCGGCCGAGACTGACCGCCAGATAGTAGTTGATGAACGCTCCCGCCAGCGACCCGGCCAGGCCCGAGAGGATCGCCAGCGTGAAATCAACCGAGAAATTCCCGGTGGTCAGTTCGCCGCGCCAGGCGAGGAACCCGGCGGGGATCATCACCACTTCGCTCGGAAACGGAATGAACGAACTCTCGATGGTCATGAATACGAAAATCAACAAAAACCCCCAGACGTGGGCATAGGCGGCGAAGGCCTCGATGTGGCCGGCGATGATTTCAGTCATGAATGCTCTCCTTTGGCACGGCGCCGTCCGAGGCGCCCGTTTTCTTATTTTTGCGATTGCGATGAGATATGATCAATGCTTTGACGCCCCAGTAGGTCAGGGGGGTCATCACCAGCGTCAGCAGCGCGCCGCCGACGAAAAATGCCGCCACGAGTTCTCCGCCGAGACCGAGCAGTGCTTCATAACTTTTATGCTTCACCACCCCCGCCATCGCCGATTTGATTTCCTCGTAGGAGATGCCGCCGCCGATCAGTCGATTGCCGACAAAACACTGGACCGGGTAGATGATGAAAACCGTGAAGTGATTGGTGATGAACGTGCCCACCACCGCTCCGACTTTGCTGCCCTTGAGGGCGAGGGCGGTCGGAATCGAGCAGATCAGCTGGAGCCCGAAAGGGATCAGGCAGCCGTAGAACATGCCGATGGCCCAGCCCCGGGCGATGTATTCCGGCGAAGCTTTTTCGCGGACGATCTTGCTGTAGAACGAGAGCAATTTCCGCTTCAGGATATTTTTTTTGAACAATTTCTTCTCCCTGTTCAGCTTTGAGCGCATTCAAGCGACTGAACGGTTCGCGCCCGCTCGACGATGTTGTCGATGTAATGCGAGACTTTGACGAATTCGGTAAGTATTTCGATGTAGAACATGGAACTGACCGGGACGCACTTGCCGTGGCTCAGGCGGCGGATGTGGTTGAGTTCGAATTCCCGCGCCCTTTCGGTGATTTTGCCGGCCAGCTTTTCGGCCCGGGCGCGAATGGCGTCATCGTGCTTTTCGAGCAGCGCCAGGCCGCATTCGGCTTGTTCGCGCAGCAGACCGTGGAGTTCTTCGAGCTCCCCAAGTGCGGTTGAACTCAGTTCGCTTTTGCTCTCCTTGAGCTGGCGGAACTGGGCGAGGATGGTTTCGGCGTGGTCGGCGATCCGCTCGGCATCGTTGGTGCAATGGATCAGCACCGGCACCGCGTCGGCCTGCGAGGCAACCAGCTCGCGCCGCATCAATTGCGACAGATAGTCGGTGATTTCGCGCTGGAACTGGTCGATCCGTTCTTCCTTGCCGGCCAGCCGTTTTTCCCGCTTGGCCATCGCGTCGTTGCCGTCGCCGTAGCTGCAAAAGGCGGCGTCGGTCAGCTTCCACGCTTTGCGGAACATTACTTTGAGCGTCCCGGCAACCTGCGAGAGGGCGATCGCCGGAGTGTCCAGCAGCAGAGGCTCAAGACGCTGGAAGCGGATCTTGGGCTTGGCCGCCGGAATGATCTTTTCGCAGAGATGGGCAAAGGCCGGAATGAAGGGAATCAAGATCAGCGTGGTGGCCACGTTGAAGAACGTGTGGGCGTTGGCGATATGGCGCGGCAGGTCGCCGCCGCCGCTTGCCCAATTGACTATCGCGAAAAAGATCGGCGTCTGGCTTTCTCCGACCCGGAACCAGAACGTCGAAACCATGATCAGTACGCCGATTACGTTGAACAAGGTATGGGCCAGCGCCGCCTGCTTGGCGATCCGGTTGGCGGTCAGCGCCGCCAGCTGGGCGGTGACGGTGGTGCCGATGTTTGAGCCGAGTACCAGCGCCACCGCGGTGTAGATATTGATCAGCCCGCTCGCGCCGAGGGCGATGATGATCCCGGTACAGGCCGAAGAACTCTGGATGATCAACGTCGCCAGCATGCCGATGGCGATCGCCCCGAAAAGCGGTCCCGGCGGAATCCAGCCGGCCGCCGGAGCGCAGTCAAAGGTGCTGAAGGCCGAGATGAACGCGGGGTTGCCCGAGACGGTTTTCAGCTCGTTGCTCATCATGATCATGCCGAGAAAGAGGAAGCCGAGTCCGAGGATGGTTTCTCCCCATCCCTGAACCGCGCTCTTCGGCACGAAGCCGAGCAGCAGTCCGATGATGATCGAAGGCATCACGATCCAGCCGATCTCAAAGGCGACCAGCTGGGCGGTAATGGTGGTCCCGATGTTGGCGCCGAAGATGATGCCGATCGACTGCGTCAGCGTCAGAAGTCCGGCGTTGATGAAGCCGATCACCATCACCGTGCTGGCGCTGGACGACTGGATGACCGCGGTCACCACCGTCCCCGACATGATCGCCACGAAGCGGTTGGCGGAAAAGAAGCGCAGCACCGAGCGCATCTTTTCGCCCGCTACCTTGTGGAGTCCGTCGCTCATCAGCTTCATGCCGAAAATGAAGATCGCCAGACCGCCAAATACGTTGAGCAACAAGGTTGCCATCGCTTTTCATCCTTTTGTTGATGTTCATCCGGCCTTGCCGGCGGCTCCGGGCCGTCATCGATGCGCGATTTTGCCGCGCGGCTTGTTTCAAAAGTTGAACTGAAAAAAAAGAACGCCGGGAATACGGCGGGAATCATCAAACGATGCGCTGCCCTCCGTCGCGTCAGGCGGCGGCAGCAGGGCCGGCGCGAACCGGGATCGCCCGGCGGAGCACCATCTGTAATGCGGTCGTCTCCGGCCGCCATTGGGGCCGGGCCGGTAAATCGATGGTACCAAAATGGAAATGCAGCCGGGGCAACAGCTCCGCCGATTGCGGCGGGCGGGAGGTGGAAGAGAGCGGCGAGCTGCCTCTGCCGGCCGGCCGGCCGGCAGTCGGGAGCTGATCGTTGGCGCGAAATGATTCCAGCTTGGCGGATTTTTCGCTTGCGCGGACGTAAGTTGCGGCTGACAACGTCGAATGCTGCTGCGTCTCCGCGGCCGGCCAGTGCTGAACCGTCGCCGTGACACCGGCCGACAGCAGCAACAGCACCGCCGTCGCGCCGATCAGGCCGGACGGGAGGAGCTTCAACAAAAATTGTGGTGAAACCGCGGTTTTCAAAAGACCGTTCTCCGGTGTTTTCGGTAATCGTACTATACCACCGGAACGGTCTGATTACAAATGAAGGAACCGTTTTTTCGGTTAATGCTCCACCCGGCCGTCGTCATGGCTGTCGATGTTGCGGTTGAGGTTTTTCAAGGATTTGAACAATCGGAAGAGGTCGCGGGTGGCGCCCCAGGTGAACCATACCACGGTGATTGCGCCGACCACCAGCCCCTGGCCGACGGTGTAGTATTTCCACCACAGGAACCACGCTTCGTTGCTCCAGCGGTAAAAGCAGAAGTTGAACACCACCAGAAAAAGGAACACGCCGAAGTTGTAGAACGTCCAAATCACGATCGAATAAGCCAGAATCCGGTCTCCCCGGGTGTATTCCGGAGTGATTCCGAAGAGCGCGCGCCAGTTGAAGACTTTGCGCTTTTTGAGCTCTTCCTCGCGCCGGGCTTCGCCGCTGTCGGCGACCACGTGCTCAAGGTTGTATTTGCCGCGATGGAGCATTTTGTCGAGATTGAACTCCTTTTTGCAGGTCAGGAGCGACACTGTGACATAGGCGAAAATCGAGACCAGCACGGTCAGGAAAAACATCTCCTGCCCGGAGATCGGGAACCGCAGCGCGGTGACCTTCCAGTTGACGATCGGCAGCACCGAGCCGACGTATTCCAGCGCCCTGGAGCAGTCCGCGAGCTCAATAGGATAACGCTCGTTGAGAAAGGGATAGATCATTTCCGGCCACAGTTTGCTCAACACGAAGCTGATGATGCCGCCGATCACACTGCAGCTCATCGCCGCCCATGCCCCGGCGGTGGTGCCGCGTTTCCAGTACAGACCGCCGATGATCACCGAACCCGCGCCGCCCGAGTAGACCGTCGCGGTGATCGCGAAAAACATCAGAATGTAACTCACCTGGCCGAAATAATAGCTGAAGATCCAGGCGAAAACCGCCACGCCGAGGATCGAGAACCGCAGCAGCCGCAAATGATTTTTCTGTGAAACCGTTTTTTTGCGCAGCGGCAGCACCACGTCCTGGACAAAGATGCTTCCCCAGCTGTGCAAATAGGTGGTGTCGGTGCTGAGCATCAGAAACAGCATCAGCGCGCAGAACAGTCCGGTCACCCCGACCGGGAAAATATGGCGCAGCGCCACCGGTACGCGCATTTGTTCGCGGATGGTCATGGTGGTCGCTTCGGAGTCGAAGTTGATCCGGGCGGCGAGTTCGCCCTTGACCGCCGCCGCCTGGGCGGCGAAGTCGGGGTGGTTCAAGTAAACATAAGCGCCGTAAACCAGCAACGGCACGATCAGCAACTGGATGCTGGCCCGCCAGGCGCCGAGGACGCCTCCCATTTTCTGTTCGTGGGGCGAAGCGCCGGAGGAGTTGTAGCCCTGGTTGCCCTGCCAGGCCATCCGGCCGTAGACGCCGGTGAAGACTCCGATCAGGACGTAAAGAATGTTGAATTCGGTCAGGGCCCCGATGTCAAAGGGATTGATGAACGACTCCCCCGGCGGCCGGGTCAGCATCACGTCGCGGAACTGGGTAAAGGTGAACGTCAGCAGAATGGTGGCGATGATGATGGCGTAAGCCCCGTAACTGAAAAGCCCCTGTACGCAGTCGGTCACCATCGTCGAGAGCTGCCCCCCCAGGAGCACGATCAGCAGCGCGAGGCCGAGGAAAAAGGCCATCAGCAAACCGAATACCGAGAGCTGGACGCCGCCGATTGCGATGTAGTCCGGCCAGTTGCAGTAGTACATGAAAAAACGTCCGCTGACCGCCGGAAAGAGCGCGTAGTTGAGCACCCCGGCGATAAAGGCGACCAGTCCGGCGAAAACCCGGAAACTGCGCGAGTAGCGCATTTCAAAGAATTGCGCCAGCGTCATCGCCCGGGTTTCGCGGTAACGGTAGACCACGAAGCCGGTCAGGGTCATCATCAATGTCACCAGCGTTCCGATGCCGTACCAGAAACTCAGCGCGGTACCGGATTTGTAAAGCATTTCGAAGTTGGCCACCACGCTGATCAAGCCGATCGCCGCCACGCCGTCGCAGACGGAGAGCAAATAGCGCCCGGCGCAGCGCCCGGCGGAGAGGAAGTCGGCGACGCAGCGGATGTAGCTTTGCGCTTTCCAGCCGATAAAGAGGACAACGATCAGGGGAACCAGGATCAACATGTAATCGACGAAATGGAGCGGCATCGGCAAAATTCTCCCGGGTTGTGGCGGCATCGGTCAAAGGAAGGCGAAAACAAGCCGGAAGTCGGGCGTTCCCCGTGCCGGTCCGCCGCCGCAAAGCGGGGAAGCACGAGGACTCGACGCGGAAGCCGCGCCGCAATCGACAAATACCGGAAAAACATTTCCGCCTGACTTTGATCGATTCCGCCCGGTTTTGATCAAAATACTTTCACTAATAAAGCATCGATGGCGGCAAATATCAAGGGGTTATCCCCATTTTTTGAGAAAAAAAGATGGATCATTTGGCCGCGTCGGAGCGGGGGTATCTTCCCCTCACCGGCGCGGCGGTTCGGTTTACGGCTTCGGACATTCGAGAATGTAGTACCAGGCCTCTTCAGGAATGTAGAGAACGCCGTCTTTGACATCGCGCGCGATCGGTTTATCGAGGTGCGGCGAATGGAGCGTGACTTTTTTCAGGCCGCGCAACGCTTTCGGCAGCAGGAAGTCGCGCTTCTGGTGCCGTCCGTTCTGCGCCATCACGTGGATCAGCGTCCGTCCGTCGGGCATCGTATAAGGTTTGATGATCGTGAGATACGACTTTGATTTCCAGTCGCTGACCTTTTCGAGCATGTCGGGGAGGAGATTGACGTTTTCGTAAAGCACGATTTTGCCGGGCGCGGTGTTGTTGAGCGCCGCATACTTGGCAAGCAGCAGCGATTCGGGGCGCATCCGGCCGAATTGGTCACGTCTTGCGACTTCGGGCG